>JASLCW010000033.1 GCA_030151765.1 Marmoricola sp. | reverse complement strand
TCGAACCTACGTCGCTAGTCCTGATTCAAAGTCAGGCGGGCCCTGCCGGCAGACCAACCGGGGAAAGTCTCGCCGCTCACCCTATCGAGGGTCTGCCGTCCGGGCCCGCCGCGGGGCGGCTCCTTCTCTGGGCCGGCTGAGGTAAATCGTCCGCGGGGCGGCTTGCTTTGTTTTTAAAGTCGAGTAACTTACTTAACTAAAGATCGAGCGAAGGAGCTGCACGTGGAGAAGGCGACGGGGGAGTGCCCGCGGATCGTGATCGCGGGGGCGGGTGCGGCGGGAGCGCTGACCGCGCTGCACCTGACCCGTACGGCGACGCGCCGGGGGAGCCGGATCGAGATCGTCCTCGTCGACCCGGCCGAGCACGCCGGTCGCGGAGTCGCCTTCGGTACGACGGACGATGCGCACCTGCTCAACGTGGTGGCCTCCGGGATGAGTGCGCTTCCGGAGGAGCCGATGCACTTCCTGCGCTGGCTCCGACGTGAGTACGACGAGGCCGCGGGTCCCTTCGACTTCGTGCCGCGTCGCGTCTTCGGCCGGTATCTCGACGACACCCTGCGTTCGACCGTCGCGGCGAGTCTCGACCTCGTGCGACTCAGCCACCGGTGGACCACCGCCGACTCGGTGAGGCGCACGCCTAGAGGTGTTCGGCTCGGCCTTGGCGACGGCGGTGCCCTTGATGCCGACGCGGTCGTGATCGCAACCGGACTGCCGGCGAGCGGTACCGACTGGGCTCCCGACGAGCTGCTCGCCTCGCCCTTCTTCGTGGCCGATCCGTGGGCACCGGGAGCGCTCGACGTGATCCGCCGCGACCGCGCCGGCAGGTCCGACGTGCTCCTGGTGGGTGGCGGCCTGACCGCGATCGACGTCGCCCTCGGCCTGGCCGCGCGCGCCGACCTGCGGCTGCACGCGATCTCGCGCAGCGGCGAACTGCCGCGCGTGCATCGCGCGGAGGCGAGCCTCGCGGCCACGCCCGATGTCAGTGACTGGGGCGACGATCTCGACGGCATCGCCGACCGGGCGCGCCGCTATGTCGACGCTGTACGCGCCGATGCGGGTGACTGGCGGGCCGGTGTCGACGGCCTGCGCTTCCGGGTGGCCGAGCTGTGGGGCCGCCTCGGCGACGAGGACCGATGTCGGTTCGTGCGCGATCACGCGAGTGCCTGGAATCGCGGCCGCCACCGGATGCCGCCCTCGAGCGCCCTGGCGATCAACGAACTCATCTCCGAGCGGCGCCTGAATGTGACCGCAGCGCAGGTCTCCTCCGTACATACGCTGGGCGGAGGAGGCCTGCGAGTGGGCCTTGACGACGGCCGGCAGTTGGACGTCGGCTGGGTGGTGAACTGCACCGGACCGCGTGGCGATGTGGCCACGCTGGGCAATCCCCTTCTCGACGATCTCCTCACGACGAGGGTCGGTCTCGCACTGGCGAAGCCGGCGACGCTCGGCATGGGCTTCGCGACCCGCGAGGGCCGGCTCGTCGACACCGCGGGCGGGTCGACGGCCCCCATCTGGACCCTGGGCGCGCTGCGCCGGGGCGAGCTCTGGGAGAGCACGGCCGTCCCCGAGATCCGCGTCCAAGCAGCGGCAGCGGCGACCGCGATCCTTGACTGCGTGGCGCCGCTGCCGCGTCGGCTCGCGGACGGGCGGGTGGTCAGCGGACGCCATCCGATCGCCCGTCCGCGCGATCAGCTCGGCCTGCCGATCTCGACGACGAGCGAGGCAGCGACGGCGTACAACATCGGTCTGGAGAGGCTGATGCGACTCCAGTCCGGCGCCGAGGAGAAGCTCCGCGAGGCCGTCGAGCTCGACCCGGACTTCGCGTTGGGACATGCCGCGCTGGCGATGATCGGCCACGAGGCGGGCGCCGACGTCAACGTCGGTACGGCGCTCTCCCGCGCCCAGGAGGCTGCCCGGAAGAGGGGCGACGAACGCGAGCGCAGCCTCGTCGACGTCGTGTCCCGCAGAGTCACCGATGCCCGGGGCGCCGGTGCGCAGGCACTCATGAACCACATCGCCTCATGGCCGCGCGACGTGCTCGCGGTCTCGGCAGCGGTGACGACGATCGCCTTCTCGGGGGTGATCGACGTACAGCAGGAGGCCTGGGATCTCGTCGACGGTCTGGGCCCTGCGTACGGCGACCACTGGTGGTACGTCTCCCTGCTCGCCTTCACCCGCCAGGACCAGGAGCGCTTCGACGAGGCCGGACTGCTGGCCGAGAGTGCGCTGGCCTGCGAGCCCGGATCGGGGCACGCGGTGCATGCCGCCGCCCATGTCATGTACGAGACCGGCCAGCACCAGGCCGGACGGGTCTGGCTCGACCACTGGATCGCGCAGAGCGGTCGCGCGGCCAGCCATCGTGCGCACTTCTCCTGGCACAACGCGCTGCACGACCTGGCCCTCGGAGACTTCGAGAGGGTTCGCCAGCGGTACTACGCGGAGCTGGCGGTGCCCACGGTCTCGGGTGTGCGCTCGCTCGTCGACGGTGCCTCGCTGCTCTGGCGCTGGCGGGTCGCCGTCACCGACTGGGATCCGGCCGTCGCGCACGGACTCGCCGGCGCCACCCGGGCCTTCCCGGGCGAGATCGCGCCGCCGCCGGTCGAGCCCATCCTCGACGCGCTCGAGCGCACCCTCATCGATGCGCCGGAGACGCCCTTCGTCGCACTGCATGCCGCGCTCGGACTCGCCGCGGTCGGCGATCGCTCCCGTCTCGCGGCCGTACGCCGGCACTGCGCCGGTCATAGCGATCCCGTGATGAGCACGGTCGTCGTCGCCGTCATCGACGGGCTGGTCGCGATGATCGAGGGCACCTGGCACGGTGCCGCCGCGACCCTGCGCGAGGTGCTTCCGGACCTGGTCAGGGTCGGTGGCTCCGCCGCGCAGCGCGAGGTGATCGAGGAGACGCTGCTGCTCGCCCTGGTGAACTCGGGGCAGATCGCCGAGGCCTCCACGCTGCTCGACGATCGCATCTCCAGGCGGGCCTCGCCGCTCGACCGGCGCCGGCTGCAGTCGCTGGCCCGGCGTCAGCGGGACGGAGTCACGCCGAGCTCGCCCATCCGGACGACATAGCGGCGCTTCGCGCGGGCGGCCTCGCCGAATCGGCCGGCGCCCTCGAGGATCTCGATCATGGCGAGGTGGCCGGGCTCGTCGTACGGATCGGTGGTCAGCAGGCGGGTCAGCCACGGTACGGCGGCCTCGGGATCATCGCCGGTGCGCAACAACCCGGCGAGGGCACGGTTGAGATCCTGTGCCGTCTGCTCGGTCTCCTCGCGGATGTCGTCGGACCACGCCGCCGACTCGCCCTCCGCGAACCTGCCGGTGTGCAGCGCGGCAGCCGTCTCCAGCATCGCCACCGCGCGGGCCCGATCGCCGGAGAGCGCGGCGAGTGCGTCCCGTGCGGCATCGCGGAACTCGGCGACGTCGACGCTGATGTGGTCGAGGTCGAGCTGCAGCCGACCGCGTTCCACGCGGAGGTAGTGGTCCTGCGGATGGGCCCGCTTCGGGTCGAGCACTGCGCGCAGATGGGAGAGCGCGACCGAGAGCCGGTTGCTGACCTCGTCGACGCCGGGCCAGAGGATCTCGGCGAGCTCGTCGCGGGCGAGGCCGCGATCCGAATGCCCGGCCAGGACGCGCAATGCCTCCATCGCCTTGCGCGAGCGCCATTCCTCGGCGGGAACCGGGAGGCCGTCGCGGTAGAGCACGAAGTTGCCGAGCGTGTGCACGCGGAGAGGGACCCGGGCGGCGTCGACACCGACCGCCAGCAAGGGGCCGCCGATCCGCCAGGCATCCTCCAACAGCCCGTGCGCGTGCAGCTCCTGAGCGGCGAGACGCCGGTCGAGCTCGTTGCGGGAGCGTGCCGCGACGACGTACCGGCTGATGCCGCGCTGGATCGGGTCCGGATGGCGATCGCGGATCCCGATCGCCTCACGGAAGCGGTGGTCGTCCCCGGGGGCGTCGTCGGCGAGCGCCTCGAGTTCGAGCGCCTCGGCCAGACGGGGGAGATCGTCGACGCGCCCGGCCTCCGCCCGCGCGATCCGGGCGGCCTCCCGTGCGGCCGCGGCGTCTCCGGAGTGCAGCTGGACCCACCCGGCGGCCAGGCTCGTCGCGGGTCCGTCGATGACCGGTGGCTGCGCCTCGAGCCGTTCGATCACCGACCGTGCCTCGGTCGGGTCGTCGGCGACGAGGACGAGGGCCAGCCCGGCCAGCGAGGGCACGAGCGTCTGTGCGTCGCCCTCGGTCTCGGCGGCCGCGATCGCCTGGCGGTACGCCGCCTCCGCCTGCGCCGGCTGTCCGCGGCGGGCCTGGACATCGGCGACCAGCTGCCAGGCCGCACCCGCGTTGGGGGAGTCGACGAGCGTGTAGAGCTCCCGGGCCAGCCGTGCCTCGGCCAAGGCCTCGTCGAGCCGGCCGAGGGCGAGCAGGGCCTCGGCGAGGTTCTGCCGCAGGATCGCGTGTCCCGAGTGATGACGCGTCGACTCGTTGACCTCGAGACCTCGCTGCGCCAGTTCGACCGCGGCCAGCGGATCGCCCGACTCGAGCGCCCGGGAGGAGAGATTGTTGAGCACGCGTTCGAGCGTCAATCGGTCACCGGAGCGCTCCGCCCAGGCCAGCGCATTGCGATAGTGCCGGTGGTTGGCGTCGCGGTCGCCGTCGACGGCGGCGAGGAGACCCCGGGCCACCTCCACCGGTCCCTCGGCCAGGCCGCCCGAGCGCACGTCGTACTCACCGGCGGCGGCGATCAGCTCGCGGCACCGGGATGCATCGCCGCGGTTCCATGCGGTCGCGGCGGCGACGGCCAGGATGCGAGCGCTGTCGGCGAGCTGAGCCGCCGATGCCTCCGGCGGCGCCTCGGCGGCCGCGTCGGCGATCCGGGCGGCGTCGCCGAGGTGGCCGAGGTGGTGCAGTCCGTACGCCGCACGCCAGGTGAACCAACTCGGGAGCGGATCGCCGAGCAGCTCGGCCAGCCGGAGCCACTGCTCACGCAGCAGAACGGCCACCAGGTCGTCCCCCGCCTCCCGAGCGGCCAGCCGTGGATCCGGTGCACCGCTGACCGAGTCGAGAAGCACCCTGGCGCGTTCCGCGGGCTCGCTCACGGGGCCTCCTTCGTCGGCCCGGCGACCCGGCTCCCTGTGTTGGACGGTTCGCTCGCGGGCTCGCTCACGGGGACAGTCTCTCCTGCGCGTGGCCGCCGCGGGCGCAGGTTCGAAAGATGAATGAAAGGTCACCTCCCGAGGCTGATCCCACTCGGCCCCGAACATGTGAGGTGTAGATCCATGTCCCGCAAGTCAGCAGTTCGTCGTACCGCTCCCGCCGTGCTCGCCGTGACCGCCGTGATCCTGGTCGCGACCGCCACCGGCGCCGGTGCCGCGAAGCTCATCACCAGCGCCCAGATCAAGGACAACACGATCCAGTCCCGCGACATCCGCAACGGCACCATCCAGTCGAAGGACCTGGCCAAGGGCGCGGTCACGAAGGCCAATCTGGCAAGCTCGGTCCAGGCCGGCCCGGTCGCCTCGGGTCTCATCACGGCGACGTCGGTGTCGAAGGCGCAGGGCGTTCCCAACGTCACCGTGACGATGCCGGAATCGAACCGCAGGTGCATCCACGTGCCGGGCGTGAACTCCGCCCAGCACGTCATGGTGGTGACGCCGGACTACAGCCACGACTCGACCTCGGTCGGCACCGGCTACACCTCGGTTGCCGAGGTCGGTTCGATCGAGACGCCCATGTGCAACGAGGGCGACTTCATGGTGGTGACCTTCATCGACAAGAACGGCAGCCTCGTCGCCTCGAGCCAGCCCTTCAGCTTCATCGTCAACTGACACAGGCCCCCGCGGCGACCTCCGGGCGGTGCGGCCCGGAGGTCGGGCGGGAGTCCTTCGTCGAAGCTCTATCGTGGGTCCATCCCATCGACCCAGGGGAGCAGATGAAGGACCTGACCGTGATCGTGCTGGCCGCCGGTGGCGGCACCCGCATGAAGTCCAAGACCGCCAAGGTGTTGCACCCGGTGGCGGGCCTCAGCATGGTCGGGCACGTCCTGCGCGCCGTCGGTTCGCTCGAGCCCGCCACGGTCGTCGCGGTCGTCGGTCATCAGCGTGAGCAGGTCGCGCCCCACATCGAGACCGAACTGCCCGGCGTCGTCGTCGCCGTACAGGAGACGCAGGAGGGCACGGGGCACGCCGTACGGATCGCCTGGGAGGCGTTGCCGGAGGACCGTCGCGGGGGCACGGTCCTCGTCGCGTACGGCGACACCCCGCTGCTCGAGGGCCCGAGTCTCTCCGCCTTCATCGACCACCACGCCGCCAGCGGCGATGCGGTCAGCATCCTCTCCGCCCGCATCGCCGATCCCTTCGGCTACGGCCGGGTGATCCGCGATCCCGACGGCGGCGTCAGCGCGATCGTCGAGCAGAAGGAGGCGACGCCGGAGCAGGCCGCGGTCGACGAGATCAACAGCGGCATCCTCGCCTTCGACGCCGGATTCCTCGACGAGGCACTCGGCCGTCTCGACAACGACAACACGCAGGGCGAGTACTACCTCACCGACACGGTCGAGATCGCCCGGGCTGCCGGCCGCACCGTCGGCGCCTTCCGGCTCGACGACGTACTCCAGACCGAAGGCGCCAACGACCGCGTCCAGCTGGCCGCGCTCGCCGCCGAGAAGAACCGGCGCATCCTCGACCGGTGGATGCGTGCCGGCGTGACGATCATCGACCCGGCCACCACGTGGGTCGACGTCGACGTGACGCTCGCTCCCGACGTGACGCTGCTGCCCGGCGTACAACTCCTGGGCACGACGGCGGTCGAGGAGGATGCGGTGATCGGCCCGGACTGCACCCTGCGTGACTGCGAGATCGGGGCCGGCGCCAAGGTCGTGCGCACCCACGGCGAGCTCGCCGTGATCGCCGCGGGGGCGAATGTCGGCCCGTTCAGCTACCTGCGCCCCGGCACCCGGCTCGGTGAGGGCGGCAAGATCGGCGCCTTCGTCGAGACCAAGAACGCCCAGATCGGCAAGGGCGCCAAGGTGCCCCACCTCTCGTACGTCGGCGACGCGGAGATCGGTGAGGGCACCAACATCGGCGCCGGCACGATCTTCGCCAACTACGACGGGGTCAACAAGCACCGCACCGTGATCGGCAAGCACGCCCGTACGGCGAGCAACAACACCTTCGTCGCGCCCGTGACCATCGGCGACGGCGCCGCCACCGGTGCCGGGGCGGTGATCCGCTCCGATGTCCCGCCGGGTGCGCTCGCGGTCTCGAGCGGCCCCCAGCGGCACTACGACGAGTGGGCGCAGCGGCGCCGGTCGGGCACCCCGCAGGCCGAGGCTGCCCGGGCGGCGAACGCGTGCGAGAATCAGCCCGGCCCAGAAGTTGGTACCGACGACGGCTCTGCTCGAGCCGACCAGCGCGAGGAGTAACGCTGCCGTGAGCGGAATGAAGCGGACGACCGAGAAGAACCTGATGGTTTTCAGCGGACGGGCGCATCCCGCTCTCGCCGAGGCGGTCGCTCGTGAGCTCGGCACCGAGCTGGTGCCGACCGAGGCCCGCGACTTCGCCAACTCCGAGACCTACGTCCGGTACGCCGAGTCCGTCCGCGGCTGCGATGCCTTCGTGATCCAGAGCCACACCGCTCCGATCAACGAATGGATCATGGAACACCTGATCATGGTCGACGCGCTCAAGCGGGCCTCGGCCAAGCGGATCACCGTCGTGATGCCCTTCTACGGCTATGCCCGCCAGGACAAGAAGTCCCGCGGCCGCGAGCCGATCAGCGCGCGCCTGATCGCGGACCTCTTCAAGACCGCGGGCGCCAACCGGCTGATCACCGTCGACCTGCACACCGACCAGATCCAAGGCTTCTTCGACGGTCCGGTCGACCACCTGATCGCGATGCCGATCCTGACCCGCTACGTGAAGGAGAAGTACGGCACCGAGCAGCTCGCCGTCGTCTCTCCCGACGCGGGCCGGATCAAGGTGGCCGAGTCCTGGTCCAAGCGCCTCGACGGCGCACCGCTGGCCTTCATCCACAAGACCCGCGATGTCACTCAGTCCAACATGAGTGTCGCCAACCGCGTGATCGGCAAGGTCGAGGGACGCCACTGCATCCTCGTCGACGACATGATCGACTCCGGTGGCACCATTTGCAATGCCGCCGAGGCGCTCATGAACGACGGCGCCGCGTCGGTGATCATCGCCGCGACCCATGCCGTCTTCTCCGGGCCCGCCATCGACCGGCTGAAGAACTCGGTCGCCGGCGAGGTCATCGTCACCGACACCCTGCCGATCGAGGCGGACAAGCAGTTCGACAAGCTCACCGTCCTGTCGATCGCGCCGCTGCTCTCGACCGCGATCCGCAATGTCTTCGAGGACGGCTCGGTCACCTCCATGTTCGACGGTCCGCAGTAGTCCGCTCGTGGCGAGCATCGTCGAGGCCAGCGTCGAGATCGCGGCCCCGGTCGGAGTGGTCTTCGCGTACGTCGACGACTTCGGCAACACGAAGGACTGGATGTACGGGCTCCACGAGATCGAACCGCTCGGGGAGCAGCTCCACGGTGTGGGAGCGACGTACGACGGCGTCATGAAGCTCGGTGTCTCGCTGACCTCCCGCATCCAGTGCTCGGCGTACGAGCAGGACCGGCTGATCGAGATCACCTCGATCAAGGGGATCAGGAATACCCAGCGCTGGAGCTTCACCGACCTCGGCGGTGACCGCACCCGGGTGGACGCCTGGATCAGCTACACGCTCCCCGGCGGCCCGGCGGGCAAGGCGATCGCCGCCGCGATCAAGCCCTTCGTGGGCATTGCGATCAAGAGCACCAGTGAGGCCCTCGTCCGCAACGTCGAGGCGCTCTGACTCAGGCTCCGGACCGTCCTGTGGTGAGCAGGAAGATCTCCTGCATCGGCGCCCGGACGAGTTCGCCGCTGCCGCGCGCCCAGTCGATGTCGGTCGCCTCGAGGCGCAGCCTCCGGGCCGACGTCCAGCCGGTGAGCCGGCCCACCTTCAGTGCGCGATCAGCGGCGACGGCGGCCGCATCGGGCGGCATCGTGTGACGGATCCCGAGCGGCCGCAGGATGTCCTGGGTATGGGCCAGGACGTCGATCAGTGCCTCGAGCTCGGACGTGAAGGGCGCGGTCCGCGTCGAGCCGTCGTACGCCGTGAAGTCCGCGAGGACGCTCTCCGGGGTCTGGTCGAGCGCCCAGCGCTTCACCTCGCGCCGGATCATCGGGTTGTAGCCGCGGCCGAGATTGCGCCCGAGCATGCCGGGGAAGTGGCGCAGCCCGAGTTGGGGATGCGAGATGACGTGCGCGGCGACCTCGAGGACATTCCAGTCAGGGCACCGGGTCGGGTGTGTCCAGGCCTCGGCGGGAAGTCCCGCCAGTACCTCGGCGAGGGCGCGGCGTTCCGTGTGGACGTGCCGCCACACTTCCTCGCGGTTCATGTGCGCCTCCGATAAAGTCAGTGAACCTGACGATAATAAGTCAGGAAGGCTGACCAATGTCAAGGAGTGAGGTCCTGTGAACACGCCCGTGCTGATGTTCGTCAGCTATCGCAGCGCCGAGTCCCGGATCATGGCCGCGATCGCCGCTGCCGGTCATGACGACATCACCCTCGCCCAGGCGCGGGTGATGGCCCGGATCGGACCTGACGGGACGCGGCTCACCGACCTCGCCGAGCAGGCCCAGGTCACCAAGCAGAGTGCGTCCTCGGTGATCGAGCTGATGGAGCGGTCCGGCTATGTCGAACGGGTCCCGGATCCGACCGATGCGCGGGCCCGGTTGATCCGGATCGCCGACCGCGGGCGCGCGGTGCAACGGGTCGCGCGGCTCGAGGAGGCCGCCATCGAGCGCGACTGGGCACGGCACCTCGGCAAGGACCGGATGAGGGCCCTGCGGG
>JASLCW010000456.1 GCA_030151765.1 Marmoricola sp. | reverse complement strand
CGTACCGGATGTTCCTCGACGTCTCCAGCGGCATCGTCGAGCGGTTCCAGTCGATGCCGATCGCCCGGCCCGCCTTCCTGTGGAGCCATGTGCTCACCTCGCTGGTCGCCAATGTCGTCTCGCTCGTGCTCGTGGTCGGCGTCGCGGCGATCATGGGCTTCCGGACCAGCGCCGGCCCGCTCGCCTGGCTCGGAGTGGTGGGACTGCTGCTGTTGTTCACACTGGCGCTGACCTGGCTGGCGATCATCCCCGGCCTCACCGCGAAGACCCCCGACGGCGTCAGCGGTTTCTCCTATCCGCTGATCTTCCTGCCCTTCATCTCCTCGGCCTTCGTGCCGACGGACTCGATGCCGGGCCCGGTGCGCTGGTTCGCCGAGCACCAGCCGGTGACCTCGATCGTCGACACCGTCCGGGCCCTTTGGGCGGGAACACCGGTGGGCGATGCCTGGTGGACCGCGCTGATCTGGTGCGGCCTGTTGCTGGTCGTCGCCTATGTCTTCGCGATGCGGGCCTATCGGCGCAAGGTCGCCTGAGGTCGAGGGTGGGAGAGTCGGATCATGCTGACCATCAGCCAGCTGGCGTCGTACGCCGGAGTCACGGTGCGCGCCGTACGGCACTATCACGCGAAGGGGCTGCTCCCCGAGCCCGAGCGCGATCACTCCGGATATCGCCGGTACGACGCCGCGGCCGTGGTCGACCTGATCAGGATCCGCATCCTGGCCGATGCCGGCGTACCGCTCTCGCGGGTGCAGGAACTCCTCGCGGCAGGGGACGAGGAGTTCGCGACGGCGGTCGAGGACATCGACCGCCGGCTGCGCGCCGAGATCCGGGAACGCCAGCGGCACCGGGAGCGGATCGCCCGGCTGGCCGCCGGTGACAGCCTGGCGCTGCCTCCCGAGGCAGTCGCCTATGTCCACCGGCTCCGTGGCATCGGCGTACCGGAGATGATGGTCGACGCCGAACGCGATGCATGGATCCTCGTCGCCGCGCAATTGCCCGAGCAGATGCCCTTCTACATGGAGATGAAGGAGCGTCAGCTCGACGATCCCGGTGTGGTCGAGCTGTACCTGAAGCTCGCCGAGGTGATCGAGTGGAAGCCTGACGACCCGCGACTGCCCCAGGTGGTCGACCTGCTCGTCGCACAGCTGGACGACGTACCCGCCGAGGAATGGGACAAGGACCCCTTTCCCGACGAGCTCGCCGACCTGCTCGACGGCGTCTTCCTCGACTCCGTCCCCGCCGCCCGGCGGATCCTCGAGCTGATGGAACAGCGCGGCTGGACCGGCTGGACCAACACCCGCCGCATCACTCCTCGGTGATCGGCTGCTTGGGCAGCTTCTTCACCCGCGCCCGGCGCTGCCGGCGAGCGGGGATCATCGAGCGCATCTCTTCGAGTTTCCCGAAGCACAGCAGGCGATCCTCGGCCTCGAGGACGTGGCGGTCGAAGGGATTGGGGATCACCTGAGTGCCCCGGTGCAAGGTCAGCACGGTGATGTCGCGTTCACGCAAGCCGGACTCCCCCAACTTCTTGCCGACCAGGTCGGCATCTCCGTGAACGACCAGCTCGGCGACGCCGTACCCGGTCGAGACCGACAGCCGCTCGCGCACGTCGATCTGCGGGAAGGCGACCTGATTGTCGATGTAGTCGATGATCGCGCCGGCCACGTCGAGCTTGGTCGCAGTCTCGATCCCCTCGAGGCCTGGCGAGGAGTTGACCTCCATGACCAGCGGGCCGTCGTCGCCCTCGAGCATGTCGACGCCGGCCACCTTGAGGCCCATGATCTGCGCGGCCCGTACGGCGGTGCGCTCGAACTCCGCGTCGAGCTCGACCTGCTCGACCGAGCCACCCCGATGCACATTCGAGCGGAATTCGTCACCCTTGGCAGTACGCCGCATCGCCGCCACCACGCGGTCCCCGACGACGAGGGCGCGAACATCGCGGCCCCTGCTCTCCTTGACGAATTCCTGGATGAGCACGTTCTGTCGCGTGGACTGCAGCGTCTCGATGATCGCCTCGGCCACCTTGAGCTGGGGCGCCAGGATGACGCCGATCCCCTGGGTGCCCTCGAGCAGCTTGATCACGACCGGTGCGCCACCGACCTGGTGGATCGCCGGGATCACGTCGGCGCGGTCCTGCACGAACATCGTCGGCGGCATGTCGATGTTGTGCCGCGACAGGATCTGGAAGCAGCGCAGCTTGTCGCGGGAGTTGGTGATCCCGCTCGCGGTGTTGGGCGTATAGACGTCCATCTGCTCGAACTGGCGGACGACCGCCGTCCCGAAGTACGTGATCGAGTTGCCGATCCGTGGCAGCACGGCGTCGTAGTCGGTCAGCTGCCGGCCGCGGAACTGCAGATCGGGCTCGCCGCCGGACAGATCGATCGCGAAACGCAAGGTGTTGAGAACCTTGACCTGATGGCCGCGGTCGAGTGCGGCCGATCGCAGCCGCTGGGTGCTGTACGACTTCGGGGCCCGGGAGAGAATCGCGAGTTTCATGGCTGTGGAACACCGACCTGATTGGATAGCGGCGTGGTGACGGAGGCTGGGAACAAGCAGCAGGCTCGTTCGACTCCTGCCCATTCAAGCAGCCCCGCGGTCGAAGCCGGCTGGCGAGAGTGGGTCGGCCTTCCCGACCTCGGCGTCGAGCACGTCAAGGCCAAGCTCGACACGGGTGCGCGCTCCTCGGCGCTGCACGCCTTCGACGTCGCCGAGTTCGAGCGCGAGGGTGCGGCATGGGTGCGTTTCACCATCCACCCCTGGCAGAAGTCCTCGGCGGACGCCCGAACGGTGGAGCTCCCGGTGCACGATCGGCGTACGGTCCGGAGCAGCAGCGGCCACGTGCAGCAGCGGTACGTCGTCCTCATGAAGCTGCGGCTGCTGGACCGGATCCTTCCGGTCGAGGTGACCCTCACCCGGCGCGATGCGATGGGCTTCCGGCTGCTGATCGGCCGCGAGGCCTTGCGGCAGGGCTTCCTCGTCGACTCCGGACGCAGCTATCTGGGCGGCCGCCCGCCGAAGCCGGTACGCCGCCGCAATCGCGGCGTCGAGGGCTGATCGGTGGCGCGCGAATCCTTCGCGATCGGCAATGTCCGGGTACGTGCCGGTTCGACCCAGGAGGTCGAGCTCCCGATCACCCGGCTCGTGACCGGCGGTGACGTGACGCTGCCGGTCCGGGTGATCCACGGGCGCGAGCCGGGTCCGGTCGTCTGGCTCACCGGCGTCATTCACGGCGACGAGGTGCTCGGCGTGGAGATCATCCGGCAGGTGACGGCCGGACTGTCCGCGAAGACCTTCCGCGGGACGCTTCTCGCCGTACCTGTGGTCAATGTCCTGGGCTTCATGACCGGCGACCGCTACCTGCCCGACCGCCGCGATCTCAACCGGTCCTTCCCCGGATCGGCCCGCGGCTCGCTGGCCAGCCGGATCGCGCATCTGCTGATGACCGAGGTGATCGGCAGGTGCGAGCTCGGCATCGACCTGCACACGGCGGCGGACCGCCGTACGAATCTGCCGCAGATCCGCGCCGACCTCGACGACCCGCGCACCCGCGAGCTCGCCGAAGCCTTCGGCGCCCCGGTGATGCTGCACGCGCAGTTGCGCGACGGCTCACTCCGCCAGGCCGCGCTCGACGTGGGTGCCCGGGTCCTCCTCTACGAGGCCGGGGAGATCCTTCGCTTCGATGAGGAGCCGATCGCCGTCGGCGTCACCGGCGTACGGCGTGTGCTCGCCGCGATGGACATGATCGACCCGCCCACGAACGGCGACGATCCGACGCCCTCGGTGGAATCGCGCGCCAGCGGCTGGGTGCGCGCCCGCAGCACCGGCATCCTGCATCTCGAGGTCCATCTCGGCGAATGGGTCGAGGAGGGCCAGCGCCTCGGCGGGCTCTCCGACACCTTCGGCCGCCGGGTACGCCTCGTCCATGCCGATCGCCCCGGCATCGTCATCGGCCTGACCACCGCGCCGATCGTCAACGCCGGCGACGCCCTCGTGCACATCGCCTCGGCCGAGCGCCCGTGTCGGGAGCCTGTTGCAGACTGAGGGTCATGAGCGACGAGCCGAAGGCGACCCTCAAGCGCTATCTGCAGCGAGACCGCGAGGCGCTGCTCTGGAAGCTCGACGGTCTCTCCGAGCGCAACCTGCGCTGGCCGCGGACACCGACCGGAACCAGCCTGGTCGGCATCGTGAAGCACTGCGCCAATGTGGAGGTCGGCTACTTCGGCAGCACCTTCGGCCGGGAGTGGCCAACGGAGGATCGCTGCTACGTGCCGCTCGACGTGTACGACGACGACTCGCAGGCCGACTGGTATCTCGAGGCCGATGTGCCCACCGGCGAGCTCGTCGACTTCTATCGCCGGGTGTGGAGCTTCGCGGACGCGACCATCGACGAACTCCCGCTCGATGCCACCGGAGCCCCGCCGTGGTGGGGACCGGCCGCCGACAACCAGGTGACGCTGCACCACATGCTGGTCCGGGTGATCGACGATCTCGCCCGGCACGCCGGCCACGCGGACATCCTGCGCGAGTCGATCGACGGGGCGGCCGGCCTCAACACGGCATACCCGAACCTGCCGGACGAGGACTTCGACGGCACCGCCTATCTCGCCAAGCTCACCCGGATCGCGCAGACCTTCCCGGAGGAATGACCCGCCGAGCGCCGGGTCATGCGGGCACCGGGGTGTTCTGGCCGCTGGCAATCAGCCAGCGGCCGTCACGGCGGGCCCAGATGTAGCTGGGTCGCCCTTCCTGCCTCGGTATCAGCGCTTCGCCGGTCGACGTGAGGTATTCCTGGTCGATATTGGTCAAGGCGATGTCCGGCGTGATGAAGCGGACGTGAGCCACCCGATAGCGAACCGAGCCGTCAGCGAAGGCACCCGGCAGCACCTTCCGGGTGCCTTCCGCGATGGTCTCGCGTCCGACGAGCCGGACGCCGCCCGCACTCACCCACACCGCGTCGGCATCGAAGAGAGCCAGGAAGCCGTCGACGTCCTCGCTCAGCTGGCTTCGCTCCACCTCGGCGACCTGCGCGAGGAGATCCTGGACATCGCCGGGATCGGAGTCAGGGGGCGTGATCGTGTAGGTCATGGCGGCATTCCATCTCCTCAAGTGCACTTGAGGTCAAGCTGGTCGTGGCAGCCCGCTGGGTGACCACGATGCAGGCCAGGACCGCGACGGCGGCGACCGGCACGGCCGGGGTCAGGTGCTCGCCGAGCAGGAGCACCGCCCAGAGAACGGTGAGCAGGGGTTGCGCCAGCTGGAGCTGGCTGGCCTGGGCGACGCCGATGAGACCCATGCCCCGGTACCAGACGACGAAGCCGCCGAACTGAGAGACGATCGCGATGTAGGCCATCCCGGCGACGGCCTTGCCGGTCAGCTGGACCGGCTCGTCGCCCAGGGCGATCGCGGCGACGACGAGGTTGACCGGCGCCGCGATCAGGACACCCCAGGCGATCACCTTCCAGCCGGACATGTGACCGGCCAGGCGGCCGCCCTCGGCGTACCCGGCCGCGCAGAGAAGCAGCGCGCCGAACAGGTAGAGGTCCGCGACGGTCGGGCGCCCGCGACTCTGCGTGAGGGCGAAGGCGATCACCACGAGCGCACCCGTCCCGGCGGCGATCCAGAAGGCAGGAGCCGGGCAACGACCGGTCCGGCAGGCGGCGATACCGGCCGTGGCCAGGGGCAGCGCCCCGATCACGACCGCGGAGTGGGCGGTCGAGGAGGTCTGCAGCGCGAGCGTGGTCAGAAGCGGGAAGCCCACGACGCAACCGAGCGCGACGGTGGCGAGGGCGGGCCAGGCATCGCGTCGCGGAAGGTCGGCGCGAGCGGCGTACAGCGCGAGGGCGGCGAGGACCGCGGCCAGGACGCCGCGCAGACCGGTCGCGCTCCACGGACCGAATCCGTCGAGCGCCCAGACCGTCGCCGGGAAGCTGAAGGAGAAGCTGAGCACGCCGAGGCCGGCGAGAAAGACCCCGGTGGAGGTCGGGGGCGCTATCGTCCGAGAAGGAGTAGCGCTATCTTTGTCGTACATGAACAAGGATAGCAGTTGGGCTTCGTTGGCCGGTGTCCTCGCTCAGGAGATCGAGGCGCTCCCGACCGGGACGCGCATCCCCACGCACCGCCAGCTGGTCGAGCGCTTCGGCGCCAGCGCCACCACCGTTGCCCGGGCGCT
>JASLCW010000211.1 GCA_030151765.1 Marmoricola sp. | reverse complement strand
GCTTGACCTGGTCGTACCCGATCCGTGCGCTTGCGTCGGCAGGGAGCACCTTGATGGAGGGCATGGAGGTCTTCAGTCCGAGGATCGGGGCGGCGAGGACGAGCAGGATGGCCAGGGACCCCAGGCCGAAGATGACGGGGCGGCGCCACAGCAGCTCGCCCCAGCGGGCGAAGGCGGGGGAGCGGTGGTCGCCCACCTTGACCCACGGGAGTGCGAGCTTGTTGATGCGGTGGTCGAGCTTGGCCAGTACCAGCGGCAGAAGGGTCAGGGTCGCGGCGAGCACGAACACCACCGAGAGCATGATGCCGCCGGCCATGGAGCGGAACGAGGGGGATGGGACCAGCATCACGGCTGACAGTGAGATCAGCACCGTTGCTCCAGAGAGCAGGACTGCCTTGCCGGCCGTGTCCATGGTCTCTGCGATCGCTTGTTCGCGCGATTCGCGGTGCCGCTCCCGTGCGGCCCGGTAGCGCACGACGATGAAGAGGGCGTAGTCGATCCCCAGGGCGAGCGCGAACATCATCGCGAAGTTCATCGCCCAGATCGAGACCGGCACGAGGTGGTTGATCAGCACGAGCGAGCCCGCCGACGCGACCAAGCCCGCGAGGGTGAGCAGCAGGGGGAGGCCGGCCGCGACGAGGGCGCCGAAGGCGAGGACGAGGATCGCGAGCGTCACCGGCCAGGAGAGCATCTCGGAGCTGAGCATCGCGTCGAGGTTCGCGCTGTTGAAGTCCGCCCAGAGCTGGGAGGCACCGGTCGGCGTCACCTGGATCTCCGAGGTGGAGAGGCCGGTCAGCGCCGGTTTCAAGTCGACCGCGGCCCGGACCATCTCGTTGGTGTCCGCGCCGGCACCGCCGAGCACGATCGCGGTGCGCGCGTCCGCGCTGAGGGTGGCGCCCGGCCGTGGACCGATCACCGCGGCGATGCGCGAGTCGGAGCGAAGCGTCGCCGCCACCTCGGCCAGGACCGCCTTGCCGGCGGGGGAGGTGAGCGGAGCCCCGGAGCTGTGCACCACGACCTGGAGTGCGGAGCTGGCATTGCCGCCGAAGTGCTCCTGGGCGAGGGTGCGGGTCCGTACCGACTCCGATCCGCTGGCCTGCCATCCGGCGCCGGACAGGGCCGACTCGACCTGGGGTGCGAAGGCGCCGAGGCCGACGACGATCAGCGACCAGATCACCGCCGTGGCCCGACCGTGCCGCAGCACGGCGAGGCCGAGTCGCCCGAGCAGGCCCGGCGGCGTCGGGCCGTGGTCGATGTCGGTGGGTGCGGCTTGCGGGAGCGTGGCGCTCATGAGTCCTCCTGGGTCTTATCCCCCCGGGGGGATATGCTGGAAACCTAGCACATCCCCCTGGGGGGGTAAGAATCGTGGCCGCCGAGGCAAGCCGGCGGCCGTCCGGAATGATGGAGGCCCTGACTCAGTCAGTGCCCACCAGTGAAGGGGAGGAAGCGGATGCGACTCGAGCCTGACGAGGTCAAGGCGATCGTCACCCGACTCAAGCGAGCCAACGGACACCTGGCCTCGGTGATCCGGATGCTCGAGGACGGGTCGGAGTGCGAGGACGCGCTGACCCAGTTGGCTGCCGTCAACAAGGCGATCAGCCGCGGCGGCTATGCGTTGGTCGCGACCGGTCTCGAGCGCTGCATCGCCGAGGGTGGCCGCGAGAGCGTCGACACCAAGAAGATGGAGAAGCTCTTCCTCTCGCTGGCCTGAGAGTGCTCAGCCTCGCTGCAGGCCGGCGAACAGGACGTCGACGACGTGACCTGCCAGCGCCTCGGGTGTGATCGGGCCGTCCGGCCGGTACCAGTCGACCAAGGAGTTGATGAGGCCGAAGACGAGACGGCTGATCAGGCCGGGATCGAGATCGGTGCGCAGTTCTCCTTGGGCCACCGCCGCCCGCACGAGTACGGCGAGCCGCTCGTCGATGTGCCGGCGGCGTTCGAGCGCCGAGCGCTCCAGCGGGCTGTTGCCGCGCACCCGGAGCAGCAGCGTCACCGCGGGCAGGTGCTCGGCGAGGATCTCGACGGCATTCGCGATCGTGGCGCGCAGCCGGTCGCGGGTACTCCCGTCGCGGGTCGCCTCCGCTGCCTCGTCGACCGCGCTGGCGAGGCTGTCGAGCGCCTCGTCGAGCGCGGCCGAAAGCAGCGCCTCCTTGCTCTCGTAGTGGTGATAGATCGCCGACTTGGTGACGCCGAGGTCGGCGGCGATGTCGCTGATCGAGGTGGCCTCGTAGCCCTGCCGGTTGAAGAGCGCGATCGCCGCACGCAGCACCGCTTCGCGGTCATGACCCGGGCGGCCGCGGGTACGGCGCTTCTCGGTGACCTTGTCGGGAACGGCGGCCGGCATGCCCTCATGCTTCCAGATCGCGCTTGATCCCCGGTCGGAGCGCGGCATAGCGTCCGAATGTCCGGGCGATGACCGACGCGATCGCGGGGAGGTGGCCAACGATGCTGGACCTGACGCCACGCCAAGAGGACCTGGAGCCGATCGAGAGGGCCTCGGTCGACGAGCTTCGCGCACTGCAGCTGGAACGGCTGCGCTGGTCGGTCCGGCACGCCTACGACCACGTGCCGCACTATCGGTCCTCCTTCGACGCGGCCGGGGTCCATCCCGACGACGTGACCACGCTCGAGGACCTCGCCAGGCTGCCCTTCACCACCAAGGCCGATCTGCGCGAGAACTATCCCTTCGGCATGTTCGCGGTGCCGCGCGATCGGGTCGTGCGGGTGCATGCCTCCTCCGGTACGACGGGCCGCCCGACGGTCGTGGGCTACACCCGCGACGATCTGGATGTGTGGGCGACGGTCGTGGCGCGCAGCATCAGGGCGGCCGGGGGACGGCCCGGGCAGGTGCTCCACAACGCCTATGGTTACGGGCTCTTCACGGGCGGACTCGGTGCCCATGCCGGCGCGGAGAAGCTCGGCTGCCTGGTCGTTCCGGTCTCGGGTGGCATGACCGAGCGTCAGGTCCAGCTGATCCGGGACTTCGAGCCGGACGTCATCATGGTGACGCCGTCGTACATGCTGTCGATCATCGACGAGATGGAGCGGCAGGGGATCGATCCGAGCTCCACCTCGCTGAAGGTCGGCATCTTCGGCGCGGAGCCGTGGACCAATGACATGCGCCTCGAGATGGAGCGCCGCCTCGACATTCATGCCGTCGACATCTACGGCCTCTCGGAGGTGATCGGCCCCGGTGTGGCGAGCGAGTGCGTGGAGACGAAGGACGGGCTGACGGTCTGGGAGGACCACTTCTATCCCGAGGTGGTCGACCCGATCACGCTGGAGCCGGTGTCCGACGGTGAGGAGGGCGAACTGGTCTTCACCTCGCTGACCAAGCAGGCGATGCCGGTGATCCGCTATCGCACCCGCGATCTCACCCGCCTGCTCCCCGGTACGGCGCGGACGATGCGCCGGCTGGAGAAGATCACCGGTCGGACCGACGACATGATCATCCTGCGCGGGGTGAACCTCTTCCCGACCCAGATAGAGGAGCTGATCCTGCGCACGCCGGAGCTGTCCCCGCACTTCCAGTGCGTGCTGACCCGCGACGGCCGGCTGGACGCGCTCACCGTCCGGGTCGAGCGGAGCCCGCACGCCTCCGTCGGCGAGGCCTCCGCAGCCGGGGCGGATCTGGCCGGGCTGTGCAAGCAGTCGCTCGGGGTGACCGTCGCCGTGGAGG
>JASLCW010000209.1 GCA_030151765.1 Marmoricola sp. | reverse complement strand
CGCCGTTGCCGCCGATTCCGTTGCAGTTGGAGCCGTCCAATGGCATCCCGCGCCGCTCCCAGCGCCCCGCCGGTGAGTGGTGCCGCCTCAATGGCGTGACCCCGCCGCCCGGATCCTTCGAGGCGAACACCCCGCTGATCGCCGCTGCGAAGGACCCCGACGTGGCGGCCGCGCCGGCTCATGCGGGCGCCCCGGCCCCGCGGACCTCCGCGGCACCGCCGCCGCCCCCGCCGGCCGCACCGGTCGCCGAGGCGGAGCCGGACCTGGTCGCCGAGCCCGAGGCGCAGCCGGAGCTGGACCTCGAGCCCTGATCGGGCCGATCAGGAGGTGAGGGCCGCCCGGTGCTCGTGCGGGCGGCCGAAGAGCTCGCCGAGGGCGTACGCGCGCTTGAAGTAGAGGTGCGCGTCGTGCTCCCAGGTGATCGCGATGCCGCCGTGCAGCTGGATCGTCTCGCCGGCGACGGACTCGAAGGCCTCACTGCACCAGGACTTGGCCAGCGCCGCCTGGCGGACGAGTTCGTCGGTGTCCACGCCCTCGCCGGAGGCGAATCCGGCGGCCCATGACATCGAGCGGGCGGTCTCGACCTGGACCATCATGTCCGCGGCCCGGTGCTTGAGCGCCTGGAAGGAGCCGAGCGGACGCTCGAACTGGTCGCGTTCCTTGAGATAGGCGACGGTGCGGTCCAGGCAGGCCTGGGCGCCGCCGACCTGCAACGCGGTGACGGCGATCGCCGCGATCGCGCGCAGCCGCACTAGCGCGTCGCCGAAGTCGGCGGCGACGAGGGTGGCCGGGGCGTCGGCGAAGCCGACCTTCGCGAAGCGCAGGGTCTGGTCGACCGCAGGGGTGGCCTCACGGCTGACGCCGGTCGCGTCGGGGGCCACCGAGAAGAGCGCGGGTACGCCGTCCACGGTGGCGATCACCAGCAGACTGGTCACCTCGGAGCCGTCGAGCACGAGGCTCGCCGTACCCGTGAGCGAGGTGCCGGAGGCCACGACATCGGAGCCGTCGGTGCGATGCCGACCGGCCGCGTCCGCCCAGGCGAGGGCGACGACACCGCCCTCGGCGATCCGGGGCAGCAACTCGCGCGCGACCGGGTTGTCGCCGCTGAGCACCAGTGCCTGGGCGGCCAGGATGCCCGAGCCGAGCAGGGGGGAGGGGGTCAGGCTGGCGCCCAGCTCCTCGAGGACGACATGGGTCTCGAAGAGGCTGAAGCCGGCGCCGTCGTACTCCTCGGGGATGGCGAGGGAGGCGACGCCGATCTGCTGGCAGAGCGCCTCCCACAGCTCGGTGTCGTAGCCGGCGGCGGAGTCGATCGCCGCGCGCAGGTCGACCGAACCGGCGCGGCGCGCGACCAGGCCGCGTACGGCGGCGGCCAGCTCGGACTGCTCCTCGGACAGGGCGAAGCGCATCAGCGACTCCTCATCAGGCTTTCCAGCACGCGGGCGCGGTGCGCCGCCTGCGTGCCCCAGCATCCCGTGAGCGCCCGGGTCCGCAGGAACCAGACACTCAGGTCGCACTCGAGCGTGTAGCCGATCGCGCCGTGTAGTTGCAGGCCGCTTCGGGCAGCGAGACCGGCCGCGTCGGTGGCCGCGACCTTCGCGGCCGACACCGCACGGCCGGCCTCGGGGGCATTGAGCAGCAGGTCGTCGGCGGCACCGAGCAGTAGCGGGCGGGCGAAGTCGAGCGCCACCCGTACGTCGGCGGCCTCGTGCTTGAGCGACTGGTACTCACCGATCACGCGGCCGAACTGGCGACGCTGGCCCAGGTAGGTGACCGTCTCGTCGAGCATCCGCTCGCCGGCGCCGAGGAGACTCGCCGCGGACGCGAGTGCGGCCAGGTCGAGGGCGCGCTCGTAGGTGGCCGCGTCGACGGTGCCGACGGCCTCGCCGGCGCCGACCTCGAAGAGGTGGCGGCTGGGGTCGACCGAACGCAGGGGGGCGCCGATCCTGGCCCGGCTCAGCGTCTCGCCGGCCAGCACGAAGACATCGGTGGCGACATCGGCGTCCAGCGCGTACGGCGTCACCGGCGGTACGGCGAAGCTCGCCCGGACCGATCCCTCCGCGAGCCCCTCGAGCAGGTCGGGGGCGGTGCCGGCCAGCAGGGCGGGAGCGAGTGCGACGGATTCGACCAGCGGGCCGGGCACGCCGTGATAGCCGAGGCGTTCGAAGGCGACGACCAGGTCGGTCGGCGTACTGCCGAAGCCGCCGTGCTCCTCGGGCACCGTCAGCGCGGTGACGCCGAGTTCGGCGAGCCGCTGCCACAGGTCGAGGCCGGGGGTGTGCTCGCCCGCGGCCCAGGCGCGGTTGGCGGCGACGGCGTCCGCCGTGGTGAGGAGTCCGTCGAGCGCGTCCGCGAAGTCGCGTTGTTCCGACGTGAGACCGAACTTCATCTCAGCCCTTCCTCTGCTCGCCGCGGGGCAGACCGAGGATGCGCTCGGCCACGATATTGCGCTGGATCTGGTTCGTGCCCGCATAGATCGGGCCGCCGAGCGCGAAGAGATAGTCGTCGACCCAGCGGCTGGCGAGCTCCTGCTCGGCCCCGAGCAGTTCGAGCCCGGTCTCGTGGATGCCGATGTCGAGGTTGCTCCAGAAGAGCTTGTTGACGCTGCCGGCCGCGCCCACGTCGCCACCGTCCTGTACGGCGTCGACGGTGTTCCAGGTGTAGAGCCGGTAGGCCTCCGCGGCGATCCACGAGTCGACGACGCGGTCGCGCAGGTGCGGCGCCTCTTCGCCGCGCTCGGCCCACAGGTCGAGCAGCCGCTCGGTCGCGGCGATGAAGCGGCCGGGGGAGCGCAGCGACAGTCCGCGCTCGTTGCCGGCGGTGCTCATCGCCACCCGCCAGCCGTCGCCGATGCCGCCGAGAACGTCCTCGTCGGGCACGAAGACGTCGTCGAAGAAGATCTCCGCGAAGCTCGGGTCGCCGTCCAGCTGGGCGATCGGGCGCACCGTGATGCCGTCCGCGTCCAGGGGGAAGAGGAAATAAGTGAGGCCGCGGTGGCGCTCGGCCTCCGGGTCGCTGCGGAAGAGGCCGAAGCCGCGGTCCGCGAAGGGCGCCCGCGAGCTCCAGATCTTCTGGCCGTTGAGTCGCCAGCCGCCGCGCTCCTCATCCCTCACGGCGGTGCTGCGGATGCCGGCCAGGTCGGAGCCGGCCTCGGGTTCGGACCAGCATTGCGCCCAGATCAGTGAGCCGTCGGTCATCGCCTTGAGGTAGCGCTGCTTCTGCGCCTCGGTGCCGTGCTCGAAGAGGATCGGGGCGAGCAGCGAGATGCCGTTCTGGGCGATCCGGGTGGGTGCTCCGCTGAGGTAGTACTCCTCCTCGAAGATGACCCATTCGGTGAGGCTCGCGTTGCGGCCGCCGTACTCGGCGGGCCAGGAGACGACCGACCAGTCCGCTTGCGCCAGCTTCGCCTCCCAGGCACGGTGCGCCTGAGCGCCCTCGTCGGTGTCCATCGACGGCAGCCGGCCGGGGCTGTTGGCGCGCAGCCATGCGCGCGCCTCGGCGCGGAAGGCCTCTTCGGCTGCAGAGAACTCGGGTGTCACGCGGTCCCTCCTGGGCTAGCTTCCGGCGCCACGCTACCAAACAAGTGCTTGGTGGGCTAACCTTGTGGAGAAGACCGCCGACGAGACGAGGGAGAGCCCGCGTGGACCTGCGTTACACGCCCGAGGACGAGCACTTCCGGGTCGAGGTCCGGGAGTGGCTGAACGACCACCTCGTCGGCGAATTCGCGGCACTCAAGGGCCTCGGCGGCTCCGGGCGCGAGCACGAGGCGCACGAAGAGCGACAGGCCTGGAACCAGTACCTCGCGCAGCACGGCTGGACCTGCCTGGGCTGGCCCGTCGAGTACGGCGGCCGCGGGCTGAGCCTCTTCCAACAGGTGATCTTCCACGAGGAGTACGCCAAGGCGAATGCCCCCGCCCGGGTCAACCACCTCGGCGAGGAGCTGCTCGGCCCCACCCTGATCGCGCTCGGCACCGAGGAGCAGAAGAAGCGCTTCCTGCCCGGCATCGTCGACGTCAGCGAGTTGTGGTGCCAGGGCTATTCCGAGCCGGACGCCGGGTCCGACCTCGCCGGCGTGCGCACCCGCGGCCGGCTCGAGGGCGACGAGTGGGTCATCGACGGACAGAAGATCTGGACCTCGCTCGCCCAGCACGCGCAGTGGTGTTTCGCCGTCGTACGCACGGAGGCGGGCTCGCGCCGTCACGCCGGCCTCTCCTACCTGCTGGTGCCGATGGACCAGCCGGGCGTCGACATCCGGCCGATCCTGCAGCTGACGCACACCACCGAGTTCAACGAGGTCTTCTTCGACGATGCCCGCACCGAGGCCTCCCTCGTGGTCGGGGAGCCCGGCGACGGCTGGCGCGTCGCGATGGCCACCCTCGGCTTCGAGCGCGGTGTCTCCACGATCGGTCAACAGGTCGGCTTCGCCCGCGAGCTCGACGGCGTGATCGCGACCGCCAAGGCCAACGGCCGGTACGACGACCCCGTGCTGCGCGACCGGATCGGTCAGGCGCAGGTGGGTCTCGAGGTCCTGCGCACGCACGCACTGCGCACCCTGAGCGCGTACGACGCCGGTTCGCTCGGCCCCGAGGCATCGGTCTCCAAGCTGCTCTGGGCCAACTGGCATCGCGATCTCGGCGAGCTCGCCATGGCGGTGCGTGGTGGTGATGCCCTGACCGTCGCGGCGCCGCCGTACGACCTGGACGAACAGCAGGCCTACTTCCTCTTCAGTCGTGCCGACACCATCTACGGCGGCTCCGACGAGATCCAGCGCAACATCATCGCCGAGCGCGTGCTCGGCCTGCCGAAGGAGCCGCGCCCCGCATGAGCAAGGTGGAACAGCCCACTCCCGACTACGTTCCCGGGCACAACCTCCTCGAGGGCCGCGTCGTCGTGATCACCGCCGCCGCCGGCGCCGGCATCGGTGCCGCCGTGGCGCGCAAGGTGCTCGAGGAGAACTGCAAGGCCGTCGTCATCTCCGACACCCACGAGCGCCGCCTGGCCGAGGCGCACGAGACGCTGGCTGCCGAGTTCGGCGCCGACCGGGTCGCCTCGATCGTCTGCAATGTCACCCGGGACGAGGACGTCGTCGCCCTGCTCGACGCGGCCGAGCCCTTCGGCGGCGTCGACGTGATGATCAACAATGCCGGCCTCGGCGGCACCAACGACATCCTCGAGATGCCCGACGACACCTGGAACCTGGTCCTCGACATCACCCTGACCGGCACGATGCGCTGCATCCGTGAGGCGGGCAAGCGCTTCGTCGCCGCCGGCAAGAAGGGCGTCATCGTCAACAACTCGTCGGTGGTCGGCTGGCGCTTCCAGGACGGTCAGTCCCACTACGCCGCGGCGAAGGCCGGCGTGAAGGCACTGACCCGTTCGGCCGCCGCCGACCTGGCGCAGTACGGCATCCGCGTCAACGCGGTCTCGCCCTCGCTGGCGATGCATCCCTTCCTGGAGAAGGTCACCACGCCCGAGCTGCTCGTCGAGCTCAAGGGTCGCGAGGCCTTCGGTCGCGCCGCGGCTCCGTGGGAGATTGCGAACGTGATGGTCTTCCTCGCCAGTGACTACTCGTCCTACATGACCGGCGAGGTCCTCGCCGTCAGCAGCCAGCACCCCTAGGAGTCAGTCGTGCCCGAAGCATTCATCGTCGACGCCGTCCGCACCCCCGTCGGCCGCCGCGGCGGCTCGCTCGCCGCCGTGCACTCCGCCGACCTCGGTGCGCACCCGATCAAGGCCCTCGTCGAGCGCACCGACGTCGACCCGGCCGCCGTCGACGACGTCATCTACGGCTGCTGCGACACGATCGGCTCGCAGGCCGGCGACATCGCGCGTACGTCGTGGCTCGTCGCGGGCATGCCGACGCACGTCCCCGGCGTGACCATCGACCGCCAGTGCGGCTCCAGCCAGCAGGCCGTCCACTTCGCGGCGCAGGGCGTCATGTCCGGAACCCAGGACCTGGTCGTCGCGGGCGGTGTGCAGAACATGTCCGCCATCCCGATCTCCGCCGCGATGATCGTCGGCCAGCAGTACGGCTTCTCCACCCCCTTCGCCGAGTCGCCCGGCTGGAACGCCCGCTACGGCGACCAGGAGGTCTCGCAGTTCCGCTCCGCCCAGATGATCGCGGAGAAGTGGGACATCACCCGCGAGGAGATGGAGCGGTTCGCGCTCGCCAGCCACCAGCGGGCCGGCGTCGCCATCGACGAGGGTCGCTTCAAGCGCGAGATCGAGCCCGTCGGCGACCTGCACGACGACGAGTGCCCGCGTCGCGACACCACCCTGGAGAAGATGGCCGGCCTGCAGCCGCTCGAGGAGGGTGGGCGGATCACCGCGGCCGTGGCCTCGCAGATCTGCGACGGAGCCGGCGCGATGCTGATCGCCTCCGAGCAGGCCGTCAAGGACCACGGCCTCACCCCGCGCGCCCGCATCCACCACCTGAGCGTCTACGGCGCCGACCCGGTCTGGATGCTCACCGGCCCGATCCCGGCGACGCAGAAGGCGCTGCAGAAGACCGGGCTGAGCATCGACGACATCGACCTCTTCGAGTGCAACGAGGCCTTCGCGTCCGTCGTACTCGCGTGGATGAAGGAGACCGGCGCTCCGCACGAGAAGGTCAACGTCAACGGTGGCGGCATCGCGCTGGGTCACCCGATCGGCGCGACCGGCGTACGACTGATGACCACGCTGCTCAACGAGCTCGAGCGCACCGGTGGTCGCTACGGCCTGCAGACCATGTGCGAGGGCGGCGGTCAGGCCAATGTCACCATCATCGAACGCCTCTGACGATCGCTTCGAGTGCGTCGTCGAGGAGGTTCGCGGCGTACCGATGCGGGTCTTCGCGCAGCGGCAGCGCAGTCTCGTCGAGGTGCTCGAGGCCTCTAGAGGCTTCGGCGATCGCGAGTACCTGGTGACCGAGGACGAACGGATCACCTTCGCCGAGCACTACGCCGCGGTCGCGGCGCTCGCGGCGGCCTTGCGCGAGGAGTACGGCGTCGGCCCCGGCGACCGTGTCGCCTTGTGTTCGGGGAACCGGCCCGGGTGGATCGTCGCGTTCTGGGCCACGGTGTCCCTAGGGGCGATCGCGGTCGGGATGAACTCGATGTGGGCGGCGCCCGAGATCGAACACGGCCTGTCGCTCGCGACGCCGAAGGTGATCCTGACCGATGCCGAGCGATCGCCCTTGGTGGACGAGGCGATCGCAGCGGCGGCCTCGTCGGCCCGGGTCGTCGACTTCGACACGACGTACGCCGAGCTGGTTGCCTCTCATGCCGGGGCGGCCTTGGAGCCGGTGTACCTCGACGAGGACGAGCCGGCCGTCATCCTCTTCACCAGCGGGACCACCGGTCGGCCCAAGGGCGCGACCCACTCGCATCGCAACATGATCGCGGCCCTGTGGTTCCACCTCCACAGCGATGCGCGCGCGGCGGCCTTCGGGCGGTCGGTGGTGGACCGGCGCTTCCTGCTGGCGACGCCGCTCTTCCACATCGCCGCGCTGCACAACCTGGCCGTCATCCGGATGGCGGTGGGGGACACCGCGGTGCTGCACCTGGGCAGATTCGAGATCGACCGGGTGCTCGCGCTCGTGGAGAAGGAGCGGGTTACGAATTGGGGCGCCGTACCGACGATGCTGACGCGGCTGCTCGACGCCGACCTCACGTCGTACGACCTGAGCTCGCTGCGGACCTTGTCGGTGAACAGTGCGCCCTCGTCGACCGCCTTGAAGGAGCGGATCCGCTCGGCCCTGCCCTTCGCCGCGGCCTCGCTGTCGACGAGTTACGGACTCACCGAATCGACCACCGCGGCGACGATCGCGACGCCCGCCGAGCTCCTCGCCGATCCCGACAGCGTGGGTCGCCCGACGCCGAACGTGGAGGTGCGAGTCGTCGACGACGAGGTGCAGCTGCGCGGCCCGCAGATCATGCTCGGCTACTACAACGACGAGGCCGCCACCGCCGCTGCCTTCACCGAGGACGGCTGGTTCCGTACCGGCGACCTCGGCGTGATGCGCGATGGCGCGCTGAGCCTGCTGAGCCGGCGCAGCGACCTGATCCTGCGCGGTGCCGAGAATGTCTATCCGGCCGAGGTCGAGGACGCGCTGGACGGGCATCCCGATGTCATCGAGTGCATCGTCGCCGGCCTCCCCGATGCCGACTACGGCCAGATCGTCGCGGCCACTGTGGTGGTGCGCGGCGCGGTCACGGAGGAGGAACTACGGGACTTCCTGCTCAGTCGTCTCGCGCGCTACAAGGTCCCGAGTCGGTGGTTCCTGGTCACCGAGCCCTTGCCGCGCAATGCGACCGGGAAGGTGATCCGGCAGGAGATCGCCTGGGCGTAAGGGCCGGCTGTCTCTCGTCTTCGCACGAGCTCCGGCTGTCCGTCGTCTACGCACGAGCTCCGGCTGTCCTTCGTTTACGCACGAGCTCCGGCGGGGTTCCCCTCATTCGCTGGCGGCCTTCGGCTGTTTCGTTTTCCTGGATGACTCGGTTGCGGCTGGCTTCTGGTTGCGCCTAGGTGGTCACCCTCGCCTTTCGGCTCACCGTCCGGCTT
>JASLCW010000419.1 GCA_030151765.1 Marmoricola sp. | reverse complement strand
ATGCTGCTGCCCGTGCTCGCCCGCAACGACACCGAACGACGCGTCCTCTACAACAGCGTCGGCCCGGTCTGGGACGGCAACGAGGTGTGGCTCCTGGTGGCGGGCGGGGCTACGTTCGCCGCCTTCCCGAACTGGTATGCGACGCTCTTCAGCGGCTTCTATCTGCCGCTGCTGATGATCGTGATCGCGCTGATCATTCGCGGTTTGGCCTTTGAATACAGGGCAAAGCGAGACGATGACCGCTGGCGTCGCAACTGGGATCGGGCCCTGATCGTCGGCTCGTGGGTCCCGGCCCTGCTGTGGGGTGTGGCCTTCGCGAACATCGTGCGCGGCGTGCCGATCGACGCCCACCAGGAGTTCACCGGCACCCTCTTCACACTGCTCAATCCGATCGGCCTTCTCGGCGGCCTCGTGACGGTGCTGCTCTTCCTCGCGCACGGCGCGCTCTTCCTCGCGTTGAAGACCGACGGGGAGATCCGGCACCGCGCCCGCGCACTGGCCCTGAAGCTCGGCGCGGTCGCCGCTCCGGTCGCGGCCGCCTTCATGGTGTGGGTGCAGGCGCACACCGGCAGCGGCTGGTCGGCGGTCGCCTTCGTGCTCGCGGCGCTGTGCTTCGTCGGCGGGCTCCTCGCGGCCTGGAAGGGACGCGAGGGCTGGGCCTTCGCGGGAACCTTCGTGACGATCGGCCTCGCGGTCGCGGGACTCTTCCTCGCGCTCTTCCCCGACGTGATGCCGTCGACCACGGCGGCGGCGTACTCGCTGACCACGACGAATGCGGCGGCGACGCACTACACGCTGACGGTGATGACCTGGGTGGCGGCGCTGTTCACCCCGCTCGTGCTCGGCTATCAGGCCTGGTCCTACTGGGTGTTCCGTCGCCGGATCTCCACCGCGCACATCCCCCAGAGGGCCGTGAAGGCATGAAGCCCGTCGATCCCGCCGTACTCCCGCACCTGGCGCCGGCACGCCGGTCGCTGGGAGTGGCGCTGGCGGGCTCGCTGGTCGGCGGAATCGCCGTCATCGCGCAGGCCTTCGCGCTGGCCGCCTTGATCGTGGGGCTGGTCGACGGAGCCAGTTGGCGGGGCGCTGCCGCGTGGCTCGGGGTCGTGATCGCGCTGCGCGCGACGTCCGCGTACGTCGTCGACGTGTCGACCACGCGCGCCGCCGGCCAGGTCTCCCTGCACCTGCGCCGGCGGTTGCTCGCCGGTGCCGTCCGCACGGCAGACGCACGCGGCGCCTCGGCGGGTCTCGGTGAGACCGCCACCCTGGCGACCCGGGGGATCAGTGCCGTCGAGCCCTGGATGACGCGCTATCTGCCGAGTCTCGTGGTGGCCTGCATCCTGCCGCCCGCGACGATCGCCGTCGTCGGGTGGCTGGACTGGTCGAGCGGACTGATCCTCGTGGCGACGGTGCCGCTGGTGCCCGTCTTCGCGATCCTGATCGGCCTGGCGACGCGCGATGCCTCGGACCGGCAATGGCGCGCGCTGGCTCAACTGTCGGGACACTTCCTCGACGTCGTACGCGGATTGCCGACGCTGGTGGCGCATCGTCGTGCGCGCGCCCAGTCGGGGCGGATCAGGACGATCACCGAGCGCTACCGCGAGCGCACGCTGGCCACCCTGAGGATCGCCTTCGCGTCGTCCTTGGTCCTCGAGCTGATCGCGACGCTCTCGGTGGCCCTCGTGGCGGTTTGGGTGGGACTGCGACTGGTCTCGGGGCACATCGGCTTCGAGACGGCACTCGTCGTACTGCTGCTGGCGCCGGAGGCCTACTGGCCCCTGCGCCGGGTCGGGGCCGAATTCCACGCGGCCGCCGAGGGTGCCGCAGCCTTCCGGGCCGCGGGCGAGGTGCTCGCGGGTGATGGTGCTTTTGACGGCAGGACATCGGTGCCTACAGGCGATCTCGTCGTCTCTGGGCTCACCGTCGGGTACGGCGGTCGCGCGGTCTTGCGGAATGTGGACGCCCGCTTCGCCGGCCCGGGACTGACCGCGATCAGCGGGCCGTCCGGGTGTGGGAAATCGACCTTGCTGGCGGCGCTGCTCGGAGAGCTCCCGGTGAGCGCCGGGACCATTGCTGCGGGCGGCGTCGAGCTCGCGGACCTCGCTGCCGATGCCTGGCGAGCTGCCGTCTCGTGGGCACCGCAACGTCCCTGGTTGCGCCCCGGCAGCATCGGTGACAACGTGCGTCTCGGTCGCCCCTCGGCGGGCGACGACGAGGTGTGGCAGGCGCTGGAGCGGGTCGATCTCGCCGCCACCGTCGCGGCGATGCCCGACGGCCTGGACGCACTCCTGGGCGAGGATGGTGCGGGTCTGTCCGCGGGCCAGCGAGCGCGGCTGGCGCTGGCGCGGGTCGTGCTGGCGCAACGGCCGTACGTCGTACTCGACGAACCGAGCGCCCACCTCGATGCGCACACCGAGCAGGTCGTGCTCGACACCCTTCGCGTGCTGGCGCAGACCGCGACGGTGGTCGTCGTGGCGCATCGGCCGGCGGTCCTGGAGGCCGCCGATCACGTCGTCGACCTGGAGGCGTTCGGTGTCGAGGGAGGCGTGCAGGCGCGGCGGACCCGGGTCGTGGTCGGTCACGACGAGCCGGTGGCGGGGGATGTGGAGCCTCCCGCCGCCGCAACCCGCGGGCTCGGTGCGCGCACTGCTCTCGGTGTCCTGCTCGGTGCCGCGGCGGTCGCCTCGGGCGTTGCGCTGACGGCCACCTCGGCATGGCTGATCACCCGCGCCTCCTTCCACCCGCCGGTGCTGACCTTGATGGTGGCGATCGTCGGTGTGCGCACCTTCGGCCTTGCCCGGCCGGTGCTGCGGTACGCCGAACGGCTCGTGTCGCACGACGCGGCACTGCGCTTGCTCGCGGACCGTCGTACCCGGGTGTACGACGCACTCGTCCCGCTGGTGCCCGGCCGAATCGGTCGCCGAGGCGATCTGCTCGCGCATGTCGTCGACGATGTCGATGCGGTCGTCGATGCACGGCTGCGGGTCGCGCAGCCCTTGTGGATTGCGGGAATCGTCGGGCTGCTGGCCTCGGCGCTGGTGCTGACGGTCGCGCCCGCAGCTGCCGCCGTGGTCCTCGCGATCGTCGTGGTCGCCGCTGTCGCGACCTGCTTCGCGCATCGGCGCGCGGGGGCTGCGGAGGCCATCCACGTGCGCGGGAGGGCGGCGCTGTCGACCTCTGTCGCGGATCTCCTGTCGGCACCGCGCGAGCACGAACTCTGGCAGGCCACGACAGCCGCGCTCGCGAACATCGACGGCGAGAGCCGGCGGATCGCTCGCGCTGCCCTGGCCTCCAGCCGGGCTGCGGCGCTGGCCCGCGCGGCGGTGTTGATCGCCTGCGGTGCGGGCGTCGTCGGGATCGCGGCGGTGGCGCCTTCCTCGGTGTCCCGGGCGATGGTGGCCCTGGTCGTATTGCTGCCGGTCGCCCTGGCCGAGGCGCTGTTGCCGGCCGTGGACGCAGGGGTGCTCGCGGCCCGGACGCGTGCGGCGACGGCGCGCCTGGAGGCCCTGGACTCGCTGGAGCCCGCGGTCTCGTCGCCGGCGTCTCCGGTGTCGATGCCGGTAGGCCCGGGCACGCTCGCGGCAGTGGGGGTGAGCGGCGGGTGGGGCCGGTACGACGTGCTCCGCGATGTCGACCTGGTGCTCGAGCCCGGTGCGCGGATCGGTGTGGTCGGACCGTCCGGGAGTGGCAAGTCGACCCTTGCCGCGCTGCTCCTGCGCTTCCTGGATCCGCGCCGGGGAGAGGTTTGCTGGCAGGGCAGTCCGTTGCCCGCCTACGCGCTCGACGACGTACGGACCGTCATCGGCCTGGTCGACGACGACCCCTACGTCTTCGCGTCCAGCCTCCTCGAGAACATCAGGCTCGCCCGGCCGGCGGCGAGCGCCGACGAGGTCGCCGGCGCACTCACCCGGGCCGGCCTGGGGGACTGGGTCGCATCGCTTCCGGCGGGGATGGACACGCTGATCGGGGACGGGCACCGCAGTGTGTCGGGTGGTGAACGGGCCCGCCTCGGCATCGCTCGTGCGGTCCTCGCGGACAGTCCGGTGTTGGTGCTCGACGAACCGACCGCGCACCTGGACAGCGCGACGGCGCAACTCGTCGTCGACGATCTGCTAGCCGGCCCGCGGGAGCGCTCCGTCGTCTGGATCACCCACACCACGGCGGGCCTCGATCGGATGGACCGAGTCGTCGT
>JASLCW010000366.1 GCA_030151765.1 Marmoricola sp. | reverse complement strand
GGATCACCTATCTCTTCCTGCCGATCCAGTACGTCGGCTTCGTCGGCGCGATGTACCTGATCAGCGGCGGCCATCTCGGCGGCTGGTTCCCCAACGACCTCTCGACGCTCGACAAGATCGCGATCGCCGTCTCGATCGGCTGCGTCGGCGGCATCGGCATCAACACCGCGCACGAGCTCGGCCACAAGCGCGAGGCCAATGAGCGCTGGCTCTCCAAGATCGCCCTCGCCCAGGTCGCCTACGGACACTTCTACATCGAGCACAACCGCGGCCACCACGTGCGCGTCGCGACGCCGGAGGACCCGGCCAGCAGCCGGATGGGGGAGAACTTCTACCAGTTCTGGCCGCGCACGGTCGGCGGCTCGCTGAAGAGTGCCTGGAGCCTGGAGAGGAAGCGCTACGCCCGCAAGGACACGCACGCCTTCCACCTCGGCAACGACGTACTGAACGCCTGGCTGATGACCGCCGTCCTCTGGGGCGCCCTCGTCGCCTGGCTCGGCATCGGGATCCTGCCCTACCTCGTGCTCCAGGCCGTGATCGGCTTCTCGCTGCTCGAGGTCGTCAACTTCATGGAGCACTACGGCATGCTGCGCCAGAAAGTCGGCGCCGGCACCAAGCAGCGCTACGAGCGCGTCGACCCCTCGCACAGCTGGAACTCCAACAACATCGCCACCAATGTGCTGCTCTACCACCTGCAGCGGCACAGCGACCACCACGCCAACCCGACCCGTCGCTACCAGACGCTGCGCGACTTCGAGGAGTCGCCGGTGCTGCCGACCGGGTACGCCGGCATGATCGTGCTCGCGCTGATCCCGCCCGTCTACCGCCGGGTGATGGATCCCCGCGTGGTCGCGCACTTCGGCGGTGACATCAGCAAGGCCAACCTGAGCCCTCGCAAGCGCGAGAAGCTGCTCGCCAAGTACGGCGTCACCGTCGACCCGGTGCAGGACCAGACCGGCACCGACCTGACTCCCGGCGACATCGCGACCGAGGTGCTGGCCGCGCGCTGCCCCGGCTGCGGCTTCACCTACGAGGTCGCCGCGGGCTGCGAGCACGAGGGCTTCGCGGCGGGCACTGCCTGGAACGACATCCCCAACGACTGGACCTGCCCCGACTGCGGTGTGCGCGAGAAGGTCGACTTCGTCCCCGTCGAGCCCGTAGAGGTGGCCTGAAATGAAGATCCTTGTCGACTACGACAAATGCGACGGCCACGGCATGTGCGAGGCCATGGCGCACGAGTACTTCGAGCTCGACGATGACGACCAGATGACGGTCCTCAACGAGAACCCTCCGGAGGAGGACCGGGCCAAGGTGAACGCCGCCGTCCAGGCCTGCCCCGCACTGGCGCTCGTCCTCGAGGGCTGATGGCTGCCGCGGCCATCGCCGCCCTCGTCCCTAGGATGAGGGCCATGCCCTCCGGTCCCGCTCATCGCCCCACCATGCGCGAGCGCCTGGTGACGACGGCGATCGATGTGACCGTCAACCGCGGCTGGTCGAAGCTGACCATGTCGGCCCTCGCCGACAAGGTCGGCGTCAGTCGCCAGACGGTCTACAACGAGATGGGCACCAAGCGGCAGCTCGCCGAGGCGATGGTGATGGCCGAGCTCGGCGTCTTCCTCGGTGAGGTCGACGGTGCCTTCGTCGACAACCCCGACGACCTGGTCGCGGCGATCGAGGAGGCGGCCCGGCGTGCACTGAAGCTGGCCAGCACCAGCCCGCTGCTGCACGCCGTACTCTCCACCTCGCAGGGGGCGGAGAGCGACCTGCTGCCGCTGCTGACCACGCACTCGGCGCCGGTGCTCAGCGTGGCCGGCGACATGATCCGGGCACACGTGGCCAACTACGAGGTCGACCTGCCCGAGGAGCGGGTGCAGTCGCTGATCGATCTCGTCGTACGTCTGGTGATCAGCCACGTGATGCAGCCGGCCGAGTCGCCCGAGGCGACCGCCGCCGACATCGGCTGGATCGCCGCCCAGGTGCTGCGCCCCCGAGGCGATTCCGCGTAGTCCGCCCGGCGGCATCGCCTCCGCTCTACGATGGCGTGGGGACTGGGAGACACCGAGGGGGGACCCGTGCGCGGGTGGAGAGTCTGGGCGTGCGCTGCCGCCGTGGCGACGGTCGTCGTCGGCGGTTGCGGAGGCTCCGCGAAGGCGCCGGCCGAGTCCGGTACGCCGGGCAGCCCGGGCGCGTCCTCGTCCGTCGTGATGCCCTCGCCGTCGAGCCTCAAGGGCGCGTTGCTCTCCCCGGACATCCTGGTCTTCAGCTCCAAGACGCTGAGCTCGTCGGCGATCGACCGGATCCGCGCGTTGAAGGGCGTCTCCGCCACCGAGCAGTTCGCGATGGCGCAGTTCTATCGGCAGGAGACGCCGGTCCAGTACGCCGCCGTCGACCCGTCGACCTTCCGCCGCTGGGCGGTCGAGCTGGTCGCCGAGTCCGCCGCCGTCTGGAAGCGGGTGGCCGGCGGTGAGATGGCGATCCGCCCGGGCCTGGCGAAGCGGATCCAGAACGGCAACCAGTACGTCAGCATGGGCGACTCCGCGAAGTCGCCCACCGTCCATGTCGGTGCCTACACCGACATGTTCTCGCCGACGACGAACCTGGACATCGACGCGGTCGTCAACCAGCGCTGGGTGAAGCCGCTGGGCATGGTGCGGGGCAATGCGCTGCTGGTCTCGATGCTGTCGGCGTCGCCCCAGAAGCTGCAGGCACAGGTCAGCAGGATCGTCGGCGACACGGCCGCGGTACGGGTTCTGGGGTTCACGTGGGACCCCAAGGCCGTGCAGACCGTCGTACTCACGGGCGAATCGGTGAACAGCGCCGTCGGCACGTACAACTTCACCGCGACCGCCGGCGGCCGGGTGATCCCGGCGGCCTCATGGGTGCGCGAGTACATCCGCACCGTCCAGGTGCCCATCCTCGGCACGGTCTCGTGCAACAAGGTGCTGATCCCGCAGCTGCTCGGCGCCCTCAACCAGATCCAGCGCGAGGGCCTGGCCGGGCAGATCCACAGCTTCGAGGGCTGCTTCGTCCCCCGCTACATCGCCGGTACCCACCAGCTCAGCTATCACGCCTTCGGCCTCGCCCTCGACATCAATGCCCCCGAGAACGGCCGGGGCACGCGCGGCCGCATGGATCCCCGCATCGTCGACATCTTCCGGGAGTGGGGCTTCGAGTGGGGCGGCACCTGGCACTACACCGACCCCATGCACTTCCAGCTCGACCGGGTCGTCCACGGGATGCGTCAGTCCAACCCCTGATCTGCTGAGACCCCACGCAAATGCAGCATGGGACTGCCGAGACCCCAACAAAATGCACACCTGCCCGATCCGGGGTGTTGCTTGATTTGCATTTGCGTGGGGTCTCGGCGGGTTGAGAATGCATTCTGGTGGGGTCTCGGCGGTTAGGGTCGGGGCATGCGCGCCGTACGGGTGAACCGCCTCGAAGGACCAGCCGCCGTCACCGTCGAGGAGATCCCCGAACCCGACTCCGTGGGGCCCTTCGGGCCGCAGGTCCTCGTCGACGTGAAGGCCGTGGGGATCTCCTTCCCGGACCTGCTGCTGAGCCGCGGCGAGTACCAGGTCAAGCCGGAGCTGCCCTTCACCCTCGGGGTCGACTTCGCCGGCACGATCAAGCACGCCCCCGACGGCTCCGGACTCGAGATCGGGCAGCGCGTCGCCGCGTGCCTGCCGTACGGCGGAGCCGGCGAGGTCGTCGCCCTCGGACCCGATTCCGTCTTCCCGCTGCCCGACGGCCTGTCCTTCGAGCAGGGTGCGGCGCTCCCGATGAACTACCTGACCGCCCAGTTCGCGCTCGACGACCGAGCCGGGTTGGCGGAGGGCGAGACGGTGCTGGTCCACGGCGCCGCCGGAGGTGTCGGCACGGCGACGCTCCAGGTCGCCAAGGGCATGGGCGCGAAGACCATCGCGGTCGTCTCGACGGGGCAGAAGGCCGATTTCGCGCGCGCGGCCGGTGCCGACGAGGCGGTGCTGGTCGACGGCTTCCTGGCCGCCGTCAAGGAGCTCACCGGGGGCCGCGGCGTCGACGTCGTGATGGATGTCGTGGGCGGTGACCTGATGACCGACTCGCTGCGCAGCCTGGGTCCGCTCGGCCGCTTGCTCGTGGTCGGCTTCACCCGGGGCGCGATCCCCGAGGTGAAGGTCAATCGCCTGCTGCTGAACAACATCGACGTCCGCGGGGTCGGCTGGGGCGCCTATGCGATGGTCCGCCCCGGATTCATGCAGCAGCAGTGGCAGAAGCTGCTGCCGATGATGGACTCGGGCGTCATCGCGCCGCCCATCGGTACGACGTACCCCATCGCCGAGTTCGGCCGCGCCCTCCAGGAGATGGACGATCGCAAGACCCTGGGCAAAACGGTCCTCACCTTTTGAGTCGAGTGCCCCACGACGCGCCATGGCGCGTTCTCAGGCACTCGACCGTCACGTACGCTCGGCGCGTGACGATTCTCGATGACGCCCGCGAGGGCATGGACGCCGACATCCGCCCGCAGGACGACCTCTTCGGTCACGTCAACGGTCGCTGGCTCGCGGAGACGGAGATCCCCGCCGACCGCGCCAGCTGGGGGCCTTTCGTGACCCTGGCCGACGAGGCCGAGCAGCAGGTCAAGGTGATCATCGAAGAACTCGCCGCCAACGCGGGTGACGACCCCGATGCCCGCAAGATCGGCGACCTCTTCGCCAGCTTCATGGACGAGGCCGCGGTGGAGGCGCTCGGCGCCAAGCCGCTGGAGCCGATCTTCGCCGAGATCGACGCCCTCACCGAGGTCGGCCAGCTCGGCGTCTACCTCGGCCGCTACGAGCGCCGTGGCGGTGGCGGCGTCTTCGGCTCCTACATCGACACCGACGACCGCAACTCCGATCGCTACCTGGTGCACATCTCCCAGGGCGGCATCGGCCTGCCGGACGAGTCCTACTACCGCGAGGACAAGTACGCCGAGATCCGCGACAAGTACGTCGACTACCTCGAGAAGCTGCTCTCCCTGGCCGGCCGCCCCGACCCCCGTGGCACCGCCGAGACCGTGCTCGCGCTGGAGACCCGGCTGGCGAAGGGTCACTGGGAGCGAGCCGAGACCCGGGACGTCATCAAGACCTACAACCTGACCAGCTACGACGAGCTGCGCGCGGTCCTGCCCTCCTTCGATCTCGAGGCCTATGTTCGCGAGCTCGGCGGCAATGACCGGACGATGGCCGAGGTCGTCGTACGGCAGCCGTCGTACCTCGAGCACCTCGAGGCCGTGCTCGCCGACACCCCGATCGAGACCTGGCGCGCGTACCTCAGCGTCAAGGCGCTGCGCGGCAACGCCTCCTATCTCTCCGACGATTTCGTGCAGATCAACTTCGACTTCTACGGCCGCACCCTCTCCGGTACGCCGGAGCTCCGGGCCCGCTGGAAGCGCGGGGTCTCGCTCGTCGAGGGCGGTCTCGGTGAGGCCGTCGGTCGTGAGTACGTCGCCCGCCACTTCCCGCCGGAGTCCAAGCAGCTCATGGACGAGCTGGTCGCCAATCTCCTCCAGGCCTACCGCCAGAGCATCAGCAAGCTCGACTGGATGACCGAGGAGACCAAGAAGCGCGCCTACGACAAGCTCGAGACCTTCACCCCCAAGATCGGCTACCCGAAGAAGTGGCGCGACTATTCGGCGCTCGAGATCAGCCGCGACGACCTGCTCGGCAATGTCCGCGCGATCGCCGAGTACGAGACCGACCGAGAGCTTGCGAAGATCGGTTCGCCGGTCGACCGCGACGAGTGGTTCATGCTGCCGCAGACGGTCAACGCCTACTACAACCCCGGCACCAACGAGA
>JASLCW010000192.1 GCA_030151765.1 Marmoricola sp. | reverse complement strand
TCATCGGGGTCCCCGCGAAAAGGCAAGCGGAGCGCCAGCGGAGCGCGTTTTCGTGGGGTGGTTCATCCGCGATGGGTCCGTTGCTGGCGGCCGCCGATGCGAGTGACGATCTCGTAGTTGATGGTCTCGCACCAACGCGCCCAGTCGTCGGCGGTGGGCTCGCCGTCGCGGCCGCTGCCGAAGAGAACCACCTCGTCTCCCACCTGCCCGTCCGGAGCGGCGATGACGACCTGGTCCATGCAGACCGTGCCCAGGAGCGCTTCGCGGTGGCCGTCGATCTGCACCTCGGCGCGCCTCGATGCCAGCCGCGGAATGCCGTCGCCATAGCCCATCGGTACGACGCCGACCCGCATGTCGGTCGGTGCGATGAAGGTGTGGCCGTAGGAGACGCCCGTTCCGGCGGCGATGTCCTTGGCCGCGATCAGCCGACCGCGGACGGTCATCGCCGGAGTCAGCCCGAACTGGTCCGCCGTCGCGACGGCAGGCGCCGGCGTGAGTCCGTAGGTGGCGATGCCGAAGCGCACCAGGTCGAAGCGGGCGCTCGGGCGCAGCAATGCACCTGCCGAGTTGGCGAGGTGACGGACCTCGGGTTGGAGGCCGGCGCTCTCGGCAAGCGCGATCGCCTCGCGGAAGGCCTGCTCCTGCTGGGCATTGGCGGGGTGCTCCGGCTCGTCCGAGCAGGCGAAGTGCGACCAGAGTCCGGTGACGGTGACGTGGGGGGCGCGAGCCGCGGCTTCGACGAGCGCCGGCCACAGGTCGTATTCGGCGCCACCACGGGAGAGACCGGTGTCGAACTTCAACTGCAGTCGCGCCGTCGTACCGATCGAGCCGGCGGCTCGGTCGATCGCCTCCACCTCGGCGGGCGTGTAGGCGGTGACATCGACATCGGCGGCGACGAGGTCGGCGTACTGCTCGTCCGGCCCGGCCAGCCAGCACAGCATCCGGCCGGTGTCGCCGGCGGCTCGGAGCGCACGCGCCTCGTCGGGCGTGGCGACCCCGAGCCAGGGCACCCCGACCTCGCGGGCCGCGCGGGAGACCTCGACCATGCCGTGTCCGTAGGCATCGGCCTTGACCACCGCCATGACCGTGGCGCCGTCGACGGCCGCCGTCAGCTGGCGCAGATTCGCGCGGATCGCGTCGAGGTCGACGAGGATCTCGGCGATGGGCGGCGTCGGGTTCATGGCGGGCCCATTGTCCCATCCGTCACGCCAGCAGCGTGCGCGCCACCTCGGGAATGGCCGCGGCCACCTGCGACGCGGTCACCGGGCCGCCCTGCGAGGCGAAGGAGGCGGCCGCTCCATGCAGCCAGGACCCGGCCGATGCCGCGTCGAAGCCGTCGAGCCCGGCGGCGAGCAGGGCACCGATCAGCCCACCCAGGACGTCACCGGCACCGGCCACCGCCAGCCACGGTGTGCCACTCGTCGTCACCCGCACCCGCCCGCCGGGCTCGGCGATCACGGTGCGCCGGCCCTTGAGGAGCACGACGGCGTCGTACTCCGCGGCTGCTCGCCGGGCGAAGTCCAGTTGCGCGTCCTCGATCTGCTCACGTTCGACACCGAGCATCGCGGCGAGCTCACCGGCGTGCGGGGTCAGGACCAGGTCGGCCTTGCCACGACGTACGTGCGCGAGCGCGTCGGCATCGACGACCACCGGAACGCCGTCGCTCAGCGCGCGTTCGAGGGCAGGTCCGGCGTCGGCGGCACTGCCCGAGCCGACCACCCACGCCTGCACCCGGCCCTCACCGGCGACGACCTCGGGATGGGCGGCGCGCACCGCATCGGCCGCACCCCCGCTGTAACGCACCATCCCGCAGAGGCCGCTCGCGGCGGCGGCGACGCCGAGGACCGCGGCGCCCGGGTAGTCCACCGATCCAGTGCGTACGCCGACCACCCCGCGGGTGTACTTGTGTGCGTCGGAGGCCGGTCGGGGCAGCAGGCCGGCGACATCGCCGGGACCGAGCACCTCGACGGTGGCCTCGGGAAGGGTGAGCCCGATGTCGACGAGGTGCACGACGCCGCAGGCCGATGCGGCCGGCTCGACGACCTGGCAGATCTTGTGTGTCCCGAAGGTGACCGTCAGGTCGGCCTCGACATGCGGCCCGTCGATCCGGCCGTCGTCGACGGAGACACCCGAAGGAGTGTCGACCGCGACGACCGGGACGTCGGGGAATGCCTCGAGCGCGGCGACCGCATCGGGACGCAGGCCCGGCCGACCGCCGATGCCCACGATGCCGTCGACGAGCACATCGGGCGTTCTGGCCTCGTCGACCGTCACGACCCGCCCGCCCGCAGCGGTGAAGGCCCCGACATGCCGGTTGGGCGCGAGCAGCACCGCCTCGCACTGCACCCCGCGACGGACCAGCATCGCGCCGGCGTACAGCGCATCTCCGCCGTTGTCCCCCGCCCCCACCAGCAGCAGGACGCGGGCGCCGTAACCGCCCCCGAGGAGGTCGAGCACCGCGGTCGCCAGCCCCGCCGCCGCCCGCTGCATCAGCGTGCCCTCGGGCAGGGCCGCGAGCAATTCCGCTTCCGCCGCGCGCACCTGCGCAACCGTGTGTGCCGTCCTCACCCTCCCGATTATCCCAGTCGAGTGCTTGAGGACGCGCTATAGCGCGTCCT
>JASLCW010000191.1 GCA_030151765.1 Marmoricola sp. | reverse complement strand
ACCCGGATCACCAACGAGGTCCGCGAGATCAACCGGGTCACCGTCGACATCACCAGCAAGCCGCCGGGCACCATCGAATGGGAGTAGTCCCAGTTTCGGGATAGTCCAATACGCCTCGCACTGCTTTTGACGCCAAAAGTGTGCGAGGCGTATTGGACTATCCGGCATCCGTCCCGTATGAGCTAGCCTCGCGCCCGTGACCAAGACCGCCTCCCTCGCCCGGATCGCGATCGTGTACGTCGTCGCGCTGGCCGCGGCGACCGCCTGGCTCGCGTGGGGGCCGGACACCCGCTGGCTCTGGCTGGATAGCCTGATCGCCGACCTGATCGCCACGGTCGTGGTCTTCGCGGCCAGCCGGATCCACCACAACTCGAGTTGCTACGACCCCTACTGGAGCGTGCTTCCGGTCTATCTCGTGGTCGCGTGGTGGGTCGTCGGCGGTGGCGTGAGCATCCGCGCCTGGCTGCTGACGATCGTGGTTCTCGTCTGGGCGATCCGGCTCACCGCCAACTGGGTGCAGGACTGGCCCGGCCTCCAGCACGAGGACTGGCGCTATCCGATGCTCCGCGATCGCGCCGGCCGCCTAGGGGTGGTCGTCGACCTGATGGCGATCCATGTCGTCCCTACGGTGATCGTCTTCCTCGGCCTGCTCCCGGCGTACGCCGTGCTCACCCGGCCCGGGCGCGGCGTCAACGTGGTCGACTGGCTGGCTCTCGTCATCGGCATCGCCGCGCCGGTCCTGCAATACGTCGCCGACGCGCAGATGCGCTCCTTCATCCGGACCCGGCAGCTGGGGCAGGCGATGGACCGCGGGCTGTGGTCGTGGTCGCGACATCCCAACTATTTCGGGGAGATCAGCTTCTGGTTCGCGCTCGCGCTCTTCGGCATCGCGGGCGCACCTGCCGACTGGTGGTGGCTCGTTCTCGGGGCGCTGGCCATGGTCGCGATGTTCCAGGGCACCAGCATCCCGATGATGGAGGAGCGCAGCCTGGCCCGGCGGCCGTCGTACCAGGAGATCATCGACCGGGTGCCGCGCCTGGTGCCGCGGCCGCCCCGCCGTACCGGAGCCTGAGCGCGAGCACGAAGGCGCAGACTGGCGTGATCACCAGATTGGGGATCGCGATCGGGAGCAGTTGCTCGGCGAATCCGTAGATCACCCAGGCCGTGCCCTGGACGGTGGCGATCGTCCACGTCCACACGCTCAGGCCGCGGATGGCCTGGTGATCGTGCCGGATCACGGAGGTACGACGTGCCTGCGGGAGGAATTGCGCGACGTCGATGATGGCGACCAGCCAGCCGAGCACGGCGGTCATCGGGCCGGCCTCCGGCTCAGCGAGATGGCGGTGAGGATGGCGATCGCGCAACAGAAGTTGACGCAGCCGGCGACGACGACCGGAGTGGCGTGCTCGAGGGCGCCGTACGTCGCGAGCAGGGCGTTGAAGATCATGGCGAGCAGGTAGCTGGCCGGGCTGATCCCGGCGATCGCCGCGGGATTGCGCCGCCCGGCCAGGGCGCGTGATGCCTGGGGGAGCCACATGAGCGCCGCGCCGGCCGAGCCCACGTAGCCGACGAACTGGATCACGGGGAAAGACTAGGGCTCACACCAAGGGCAGCGAGCGCCGCGGTTCGAAGGCGAAGCCGGCGCCGGTGCTGAAGCGGGTCACCACGACCTCGTCGAAGTCGGGTGCCTCCTGAAGACCGAGCGCGGGCATGATCCTCAGCCCGGTCGCGTCCTGTTCGACCACGACATCCCATCGCGCATCGATCGCCCGCACGATCGACTGCAGCGGCCGGATCTCGTCGGGGCCGAGGAGGCCGACCCAGCCGCCGTCGACGGCGGCATCGCCGGGACGGATCGCGAGCGTGTCGTCGAGGTCGACGTAGGCAGCGGGGTTGAGCATCGGGTGCAGGCGGAGCAGCCGCTCCGGTTCGGTGATCGACAGTGCGCGTGTGAGGCGCTCGGCGGTCAGGCCGGCGATGCCGATGGCCTGTCTGGTCGCGATCGCGCGCACCTGCGCCTCATCCGTACGACGACGCAGCGCGGCGATGAAGGAGAGGTTGAGCAGCTGCATCTGCAGGGCCACCTCGTCGGCGATGCGGACGAGCGCCGGGTGAGAGAAGGCGGCGAAGTCGAGGTCGGCGAGCAGGGGGCCGTCGTACGACGAAAGGCCGGGTGCGGCGGGGTCGATCGGACCCAGTTCGACCTGTGCGGCAAGGGATTCCTGCAGTTCGAGGCAGGCCGGTGCTGGGGCGACGGGCGGGTGCTCCGGCGAGATCCGAACCGTCCACGCGCAGTGTGGTGTGCGGTCCGCGGGCGTCCGTGGCGGCCGGTGGATCGGCCGGATCTGTGCATGGGGATTCGTGGCGACCGCGGTCGCGTCGAAGGTCGGGTCCTCGATGTCGTGGCACATCGACCGGACATAGGCCTCGCCCATCGGCTCGACGTCCATCAGCGCGCCGCAGTGTGCCAGCTCGAAGCTCCCGTTCCAGCGGTCCTCGACGGCGAAGCGGAAGTCCATGAACTGCGGGGGAGCGCCGATGTCGAGCTGCAGGCCCTTGAAGATCGTGACGACGTCGTCGCCCTGGTAACCCAGCGCCTGCTGCATTCGCCGGGTGTAGATCGGGCTCGCACCCATCCACTCCTCGATCGCGATCTGTGCCATCTCCTCGCGACCGAAGGCCTCGATGCACCACGCCATTCCGGCGCGGTCGATCAGATGTCCGCAGAGCAGCAGTTCGGGGACGAGGGTCGCGAGCTCGTCGTGGGAGAGGTCGGCGTACCGGCTCGTCGCCATGTCTCCTCCTCAGCAGTTCTTTGGGGTCTCGGCACTTCCAGAGCGCATTTCCTTGGGGTCTCGGCGAGTCAATGCTAATCTAGACACGTGTCCAGTCAAGTGTCCACATCACCACGACAGGTGCTCAACGCGCGTCAGAGCGACACGGTGGAGAAGCTGCTCAAGGCCGGAGCGGACGAGCTCGACGAGGTCGGCCACGAGGCCCTGACGATCCGCAATGTCGCGCAGCGTGCGGGGGTGTCGCCGGCGACGGCGTACACCTATCTGGCCTCGAAGAACCACCTCTTCGCCGAGCTCTTCTGGCGCTATCTGGCGGAGGACCGCGGTCAGTTGCGGGGGAGTGATCCGGCCCAGCGGCTGCGGTCCGTCACCCGTCACCTGGCGAAGCGGCTTGCCGCCCGCCCCAACCTGGCCGCCGCGGTCACCCCGGCGCTGCTCGGCAGCGATCCCGACGTCGACCGGCTCCGGGTCCGGATCGGTGCCGAATTCCTGGACCGCTTCCGTGTCGCCCTCGGTGACGACGCCGACCCGCGGTTGATCGAGGTCTTCGCGCTGGCGTGGTTCGGCGCGCTGCTCCAGGTCGGCACCGGCTTCCTCTCGTACGACGACCTGGTGGCGCGGATGAACGACGCCGTCGACGTGATCATGGCGGGCCACTGATGAGTACGACGGTCGCGCTCGACTTCGACCCCTACGACTACGCGCTGCAGGACGATCCCTACCCGGCGTACCGCAGGCTGCGCGACGAGGCTCCGCTCTTCCACAACGTCGAGCACGACTTCTGGGTGCTCTCCCGGCACGCCGACATCCACCGCGCACTGCGCGACGACGCGGCGTACAGCAATGCGATGGGGGTGACCCTGGACGCAAGCGCCTGGAACGAACACGCCCACACGGTCATGTCCTTCCTGGCGATGGATCCCCCGGAGCAGACCCGGCTGCGCAAGCTGGTCTCGCAGGGCTTCACTCCGCGGCGCGTCAACGAACTCGGTCCGAGCATCCAGCGGCTCACCGAGAACTTCCTCGACCAGTGCCTGCCCCTGGGCGAATTCGACTGGATCGGCGACTTCGCCGGGCTGCTCCCGATGGACGTCATCTCGGAGATGCTCGGCGTACCCGCGGAGGACCGTGTCGAGGTACGACGCCAGGCCGACCTGCTCGTCCATCGGGAGCCCGGCCTGCGCGATGTCCCGCCAGCGGGACTGGAGGCAGCAGGCGTTCTCTTCGGCTATTTCACGGATCTCCTTGCCAGCAAGGCGAAAACTCCCGGTGATGATCTGACCAGCGCCCTCCTGACAGTGGACGGCTTCAGCCGCAGCGAGATCATCGCCTTCCTCTTCCTGATGGTCGTGGCCGGCAACGAGACCACCACCAAGCTGCTCGGCAATGCGCTCTTCCACCTGACCCGGCACCCCGAGCAGCGGGGGCAGGTCCTCGCCGATCCCGGGGGCGGCATGGTCGACGCATGGGTCGAGGAGACCCTGCGCTTCGACACGTCCACGCAATTGCTCGCGCGCCACCTGATCAATGACGTCACCGTGGACGGGGTCACGGCGCCGGCCGGAGCGAAGCTCCTGCTCGCGATCGGGTCGGCGAACCATGACGAGCGGGTCTTCCCCGATCCCGAGCGGTACGACGTGACTCGCGACCTCGACGAGCTCGCCAAGGTCCTGAGCTTCGGCGGCGGCCGGCACTACTGCCTCGGCGCCAACCTGGCGCGTCTAGAGGCGCGCATCGCACTCCGCGCCTTCGTGCGCAAGGTCGGGCATGTCGAGGCCGACCATGACAACGCGGTGCGCTTCTACTCCGCCAATGTGCGCGGCTTCGCGCAGCTGCCGGTCACGGTGACGCTTCGATGAACCACCCCACGAAAACGCGCTCCGCTGGCGCTCCGCTTGCCTTTTCGCGGGGACCCCGATGA
>JASLCW010000336.1 GCA_030151765.1 Marmoricola sp. | reverse complement strand
GCCGCCCGGGTCAGCGCCTCGGGAGTCACCGGGAGCCCGGCCGTCACGACGGCGAGCGGATTCTCCGCACGCCGGCCGTCCAGGTTCTGTACGGCGTTGAGCAGCACCGCCATGTCGAGTGCGGAGGCTGCGTGCAGTTCGTCGAGGAAGACCAGGAGCCCGGCCCCACCACGGCGCCGGACCAGCTCGGCGGTGTCATGGAGCAGGTCCTCCAGCGCACCGATCGGAGCGGCACCGGCAGGTTCGCCTTCCGATCCCTGGGGTACGGCGAGGTCCGCGCTGAGCTTGACCGGCAGCCCCGGCACGCCGAATTCCACCGACACCCGGTCGAGCAGTCGACGCCAGCTCCGCACCTCGCCACGCGGGACGATGTCGGCGCGCTCCATGCTGCGCTCGATGCTGCGCACGAGTTCGGGCAGGAAGGGACGCTCACGGGAACAGGCGACCCACGCGGTCACACAGCCGGCCTCCTCGGCTCTCTCCTGCGCGGTCCGCAACAGCGAGGTCTTGCCGAGACCGCGCGGCGCATGGAAGACCAGCAGCGGTCCGCCCAGCTCGCCGAACTGCGCCACCCGCGCGATCCGGTCGCGGATCCTGCGCAGCTCGAGCGTCCGGCCGGCCAGGACACGCGGCACCTGCCCCGGCGTGAAGGGATTGGGCAGTGCGGTCATCGGCGCCTCGCGATACCTGTGGATACTTTGCCGAAGTATAACGAAGTATAACGAGGCTGCGGTGCCGTACGCTCGGGGCGTGCTGACGCGTTGGGGCCGGGGACTCGATCGTGAGCGGCCGCTCCCCGAATACCCGCGACCCCAACTCGTCCGCGAGGCCTGGCTGAACCTCAACGGCCCGTGGGAACACGCCTTCACCACCACGCCCGAACCTCCGGAGACCTGGGCGGGCGAGATCGTGGTGCCCTTCTCCCCCGAGGCCGAACTGTCCGGCGTCGGCCGCCAACTGCAGCCGGCCGAATGGCTCTTCTACCGGCGCAGCTTCACCACACCCTCGTACGACGGCCGCCTGCTTCTGCACTTCGGCGCGGTGGACCAGCGTTGCACGGTCTGGGTGAACGAGGTCGAGGTCGGCGGCCATGTCGGCGGCTACCTTCCCTTCACCATCGACATCACCGACGCCGTCCGCGACGGCGAGAACACTCTGGTCGTCCGGGTGCGCGACCTCTCCGAGACCGGCCCGCACGCACGCGGAAAACAGCGGCTCGACCGCGGCACCATCTGGTACACGGCTCAGTCCGGCATCTGGCAGACGGTCTGGCTCGAGCCAGTGCCGACCACCTACATCACGGCCCTCGACATCGTGCCCGCCGATACGCTCGACGCCTTCGACGTGACGGTGCATCTCAGCGACGGCACCACGGCGCACGAGCAGATCGTTCCCGACGAGCCCGCCCTCTGGTCGCCCGACGAGCCGCACCTCCATCACTTCGCGATCACGGCGGGTGAGGACACCGTTCAGACCTATGGAGCACTCCGGAGCTTCGGCGTACGCGACGGAAGGCTGCTGCTCAACGGCGAGATCATCCAGCACACCGGCGTACTCGACCAGGGCTACTGGCCCGACGGGCTCCTCACGCCGCCGAGCGACGAGGCGATGATCTTCGACATCGAGCAGGCGAAGTCACTGGGCTTCACGATGCTGCGCAAGCACGTGAAGATCGAGCCGCTGCGCTGGTACCACCACTGCGATCGGCTCGGCATGCTCGTCTGGCAGGACATGGTCAACGGCGGCGGCCGCTATCGCCATCTGGTCGCCAATCTGCCTGCCACGAAGCCGATTCGCCTGTCCGACAAACGCTATGAGCTCTTCTTCCGCGGCGACGCCGATGCGCGCGCGGAATTCCGCGACGAGGTACGCCGTACCGTCGCGCTGCTGCGCAATGCCCCCTGCGTCGCGGCATGGGTGCCCTTCAACGAGGCCTGGGGGCAGTTCGACGCCAACGAGGTGGCGGCCGAGGTCGCCGAGCTCGACCCGACCCGCCAGGTGAACCATGTCAGCGGCTGGATCGACCAGGGTGGCGGCGACATCCGCAGCTTCCACCGCTACGTCAGGAAGTGGCGGCTGCCCCGATCCCGCAGGGGTGATCGCCGGGTGATCGCCCTGACCGAGTACGGCGGCTACAGCCTGCGTGTCGAGGGGCACGACTGGAGCGGGGAAGAATTCGGCTATCGCCACCTGGACACGGCCGAGGGCCTCGCAGAGGCCTTCACGGCACTCCACCACGACGTGATCGCGCCGACCGTTCCGGGCGGGCTGGCCGCCACCGTCTACACCCAGCTGACCGATGTGGAGGACGAGCTCAACGGCCTCCTCACCTGGGATCGCGAGGTACTCAAGATCCCTGCCGACGTGGTGCGGTCCGCGCTGGGAGAACTCCGTCCCTGAATCTGCAGGTTGGGATGTTTCTCCGGGGCGCACGGGGACGGGTGGGCACTCGGTTGCGGCCGGCTTCCGGCTCACGGGTCGCGGGCGGCGACCGGCACGATCAGGCCAAGATCAGTCAGATTTGCCGAAG
>JASLCW010000326.1 GCA_030151765.1 Marmoricola sp. | reverse complement strand
CTCCAGCGGCATCGGGGCCGCCACCGCCCGCCACCTCGCCCGCGCCGGCTTCGAGGTCGTCTGCGCGGCCCGCCGCACCGACCGGATCGAGGCGGTGGCCACCGAGATCGGGGGGCGGGCCGTGGCCTGCGACGTGACCTCGCCCGAGTCGGTCGCCGCGCTCGCCGCGGAGGTGGGCCCGCGGCTCGACGTCCTGGTCAACAACGCGGGCGGCGCCTTCGGCCTGGCCCCGGTCGCGGAGGCCGACGCCGACGACTGGCGCCGGATGTTCGACGTCAACGTGCTCGGGCTGATGCAGGTCACCAAGGCGCTGCTGCCGGCGCTGGTGGCCAGCGGCGACGGGGTGATCGTCAACCTGGGCTCGACCGCCGGCCGGGTCGCCTACGAGGGCGGCGCCGGCTACACCGCTGCCAAGCACGGCACGAAGGTGGTCACCGAGACGCTGCGCCTGGAGCTGTTCGACCAACCTGTGCGGGTCTGCGAGATCGCGCCCGGCATGGTGCGCACCGACGAGTTCTCACTCGTCCGCTTCGACGGCGACCAGGCCCGCGCCGACGCCATCTATGCGGGTGTCGCCGAGCCCCTGGTCGCCGACGACGTCGCCGACGCGATCGCCTGGGTGACGACGCGTCCTTCCCACGTCAACATCGACGAACTGGTGATCAAGCCACGGGCCCAGGCCGCGCAGCACAAGGTGCACCGGGTGCTGTAGCCGGCTCAGCGGTGCGCGAGGCTGCGACCCCGCAGCGCCAGCGCCCGTGGGACACCGCGCCACGCACTCGTCGAACGCACCGACAGCGCAGCATGCGCCGGGAGCACGATGCCCATCGCGAGATGGGCAAGGTCCTGTGGGCTCCGCGTGACGGCCAGTCCGTTGCGGAACTCCCCGGCGGCCGACGTACCGCCCCACGCCTGGGTCGGCTGGGCATGACGGGCCCGAGCGCGGATCAACGAGCTTGCGGGCACCCCGTCCAGCGCGGCATGCACGTGACGGGGAACGGTCGCGGGCAGGCCGATCGTGGCACGGGTGAGGGCGAGGGAGACGAGCGCTGGCTCGTTCAGCGTGGCCTGAGCGCCGTCGAAGACCGCCGGGTCCCTGGCCAGTCGGCGCAGGTCGACAAGGGTGCGCAGCCAGGTCCAGCCCTCACGATGACCGGCGAGGTGACGCAACGCGTCCGACGGCGCGAGGGTCGGGATGTCCACACCGCCCACGTCGACCCTGGCTGCGCGTCCGAACAGCACCGATGGGTCGGGGTGCGCCCGGGGCATCGTGTCGAGCCTCCAGTGCAGGTCCACATCACAGCCCGCGCCGAGATAGGTCAGCGTCCGGCCCCAGCGCAGGTTGTGGCGCCATGCCCACATCTCCGGCTCGACCCGGCCGCAGGGATCCAGGGCCCAGCCCGCTGACGTCAGTCTTCGGTGGGTCTCGACCGTGTCCGCCGGGCGCACGAGCAGATCGATGTCGCCGGCACCCCGGGAGTGCGCGGCGCCGGTCGTCAGAAGGGCGAGCGGAATGCCCTTGACCACCATGGCCTCGATGCCTGCGGCGTCGAGCAGTCGCCATGCGCGGGCGGTCTCGAAGGCCTGGATCAGGTGGCGTTGCCGGTTGGCCTCGACCAGTGCTGCCAGCACACGGGTCACGTCGTCAGCCAAGCCGAGCACGCGGGCGTGGTGGTGCAGGACCTCCGGCACGCGGTGTCGTCGTACCGCTTCGAGCAGATCCGTGGTCGCAACCGGCTGCTCGAGGTCGCCGCCAACCGGTCGCGGCGCGACGCCCTCCTCGATCCCCAGCGCCGTGTCGAGGAGACGACCGAGGAGGTCGAGAGCGGGGGTCACGGCGCGAGGGTGTCACGCCCGTCGATCCCACCGGGGCAGAACCGAGAAGCCCGGAAAGTAAAATATCTCCCGAAACTCCGGCGGCGCCGTGCCCTACGCCAGACCATGGCGTTCTCCCTGTGACGGGGAACTCCCTCCCTCCGTCCTGCACCCCACTTGGAGCTCACATGAAGCTGTCCTACGTTCCCCCCACGCTGGAGACCCTGACCCTCAGCGCCACCCAGGACATCCACATCGGTGGCGGTCTCGACATCGACCTCACCCTCGGCCTCGGCAGCTGACCCTTCGTCAGCGGCTGGCTGTCACGGCGGCATGGTGCCTGCTCGGCATCACCCGCCTGGCCACGTCGGTTCTGCCGTTCCGCGCGGTCCGGTGGCTTCTCGGCGAGTCGTCCAGCGCGAACCGGCCGGCCTCGGCTCCGGCCATCGACGCGACCGACCCTCAACGTTCGCGCGCGCAGGCGGTGGGAAGAGCGGTCCGTCAGGCTGCCCGTCGTACGCCGTGGACCTCGAACTGCTATCCGCAGGCCCTGACCGCGCGCGTCATGCTGCGTTGCCTGCGAGTGCCGCACACCGTGACCTTCGGTCTGCGACGCGACGAGGCCGGCGACCTTCGGGCCCATGCGTGGGTCAGCGTCGCTGACCTGATCGTGACCGGGGGTTCTCTTCAGGAATGGACCCCCGTCGGCCGATTCTCCTGGCGACCCTGACCGTCCCTCTCGCTCCCCGGCTGGCCCACTTTCGTGAACCTCACTTCGTACGCCGCTTTCGGACTGGTGATCGCCAGTGAGCTGGCGCTGCCCGACCTGACGCCCCTGCCCGACTCCGGCGGCACGTCCGTCGCCGAGGTCATCGTCCGCCGCGGCCCGGTGCCGCCGCCGTCCCCCGCCGCCTCGCTCCTGCCGAAGGGCCTGTGGGTGGACGGCGATCGGGTCGGCTTCGACGTCCCCGAGGTCGGACGCTATGCCTGCGAGCGCGGCGCGGCGATCACCGTGCAACCGCTGGCGACAGCGGACGAGGATGCCGTGCGCTTGTTCCTGCTCGGGTCCGCGCTCGGCATCGTGCTCGCCCAACGCGGACATCTGGTGCTGCACGGCAACGCCTTCGTCGTCGACGGCTCCGCCGCGGTCGTCCTCGGGCATTCCGGCGCCGGCAAGTCGACCCTGGCCGCAGAGATGCATCGCCGTGGGTACGCCGTCCTCACCGACGACGTGGCGCCGATCGACGACCTGGGCAGGGTGGTGCCCGGTTGGCCGCGGATCAAGCTGTGGCGCGACGCCGTGGAACGGATCGGGCTGTCGCCCGACGGGCTGTCGCGCGTGAACGCGTCGTTCGAGAAGTTCCACGTGCCGCTGGAGCGGGCGGAGGGCCTGGCGCCGGTGCCGGTGCGCTGGATCTACGTCCTCGACCGCCACGAGGGTCCACTGAGCCTGTCAACCGTCACCGGCGCGGCCGCCTTCACGACACTGCACGAACACGCCTATCGCAACGAGATCCTCCTCGGCGCGCTGCGGCGTACCCATCTGGCGCGCAGCGCCGCCGTCGCGGCCTCGGCCCGGATCACCCGGCTCGACCGCCCCCGCGGCGTCGACTCCGTGGCCGCGTCGGCCGACGCGATCCTCGCCGACATCGAAGCCGATCCTGAACCGAACCCCCGAGAGGAATCCCATGACCCCGCCCTCGCCCCGGCAACCTGAACAGTGGATGCGTGACCCCGGCCTCCAGGCTGTCGAGATGGGCGACGAGTTCGTCATGATGGGCCTCGACCAGGGCGAGTACTACGCGATCAAGGGCGTCGCCGCCACCTTGTGGCGGCACCTCGCCGAGCCCCACGACGTCACCGAGCTCTGCGCCCTGGTCGCCGAGGAGTACGACGTCAGCGCGGCCGACTGCCGGGCCGACGTCGAAGCGTTCCTCGAGCAACTGCGGGACAAGCGGATGGTGCGCACGGCCTCCTGACCCTCTGCTCGCGCCTTTCACACGCCTCGCACCTTTTCGTGGCTTGAATCCTGCGAGCGGTGTGAAACGCTGCGCGCACTCGACAAACGCCGACGGCCCGGTCCCTCCGAGGAGGGACCGGGCCGTCGTGGTGCTGGGATCAGCTGCAGCCGGAGGTGCTGCCGCAGCCCTCGCAGACGTAGCAGGAGCCGGCGGGACGCATCTTGGTTCCGCAGGTCATGCACAGCGGGCTGTCGACCGCGTGGCCGGTGATCTGCTCGAGCAACTCGGCGGTCGTCTTGGCGACCTTGACCGCGGGGGCGCCAGCGAGGGGGTCCTCGTCGACCTCGACGTCGACGACGTCCTCCACGATCGGGGCGGCCTTGGCGACCGGAGCCGTCTCGACGAGCTCGGAGGCGTTGCCGGTCTCCTCGACGGGCTCGTAGGAGCCGGTCTCGAGGTGGCGCTGACGCTCATCGGCGGAGTAGATGCCGAGGGCGGAACGCTCGTCGAAGGACAGGTAGTCGAGCGCCAGACGGCGGAAGACGTAGTCCATGATCGACTGGGCCATCCGGACGTCCGGGTCGTCGGTGAGGCCGGCGGGCTCGAAGCGCAGGTTGGTGAACTTCGAGA
>JASLCW010000473.1 GCA_030151765.1 Marmoricola sp. | reverse complement strand
GTCCAGCGTGTGTTGCAGGAATACAAAGACTTGCAGGACATCATCGCTATCCTTGGTATGGAAGAATTGTCAGATGAGCAGAAGCAGACCGTCAACCGTGCGCGTCGTCTGCAACGCTTCTTCGCGCAGCCATTCCACGTGGCTGAGCAGTTTACTGGCAACCCTGGTGTGTACATTAAGCTTGAAGACACCATCAAGGACGCGGCTGATATCTTGGCCGGTAAGTACGATGATAAGCCAGAGAGCTGGTTCTACATGGCTCCAGGCGCCTTAAGCGAAAAGAAGGACTAAATGAAGTTTCAACTCGTCACACTTCTCGGGGTGAAAGTTGACCAGGACGTCTACGAGGTTGTACTGCCAACAGCGGCTGGTGAAATTGCGGTCTTTCCAGGGCATGAGCCACTGGTGAGTATCGCTACACCTGGTGCTATTGCGGTCCGCCGCCACAAGACGGATGCTGACGATAAGCTTGAATATTTCGCTATCAGTGGTGGCGTCATCGAGGTGACGACGACTTCGCTACGGGTATTGGTGGACGAAGCTGATAATGGCGAGGATATCATCGAAGCTGAAAGTAAGGCTGCGCTTGATCGTGCACTGAAAATGCAGAGTGAGGCTAAAAATCAAGTTGAGCTCGAAAAAGCCTCAGCCTTGGTTGATCGTCACGCGGTGCGACTCAAAGTGGCCGACCTACGTCGACGTCATCGTCGTTAATTGATCGCTGAGATAAATACCCCGCTCGTAAGAAGCGGGGTATTTTGCTGCCATAATGAAAGTCCCCGACCCCGCGCATGGCGGAATCGGGGGCTCCCGAGGGGTGGAGCGCCGGCTTTAGCAGCTGGCGATGGATGATGCGACCGGCGTCAGGTTGGCGCCGAGCGAGGTGCCCTGCACCGCGACCGTTTCGACGACCACGCGCCAGATGCCGCTGATGGTGCCGCCGGAGCTCTGAATCACGAAGATCCGGAATTGGGCGCCGAACGGTACGACCAGTGCTTCGGGGTCACCGAGTGTGCCGTCGACCCAGGCCATCAGATGACCGCGGCCCAGCGGCTCCCACCCGGAGGCGGTCTGCTGCTCGACGTGCATGTGGTAGTCGGCGCCAGCGATGCCGCTGATTTCGACACCACTGTGACTGATCGGGCCGTCGGCACCACTCAACTGCTGATTGCAGATGTTCGGCACCTGGCTGAACTGAGCGATAGCCGGTTCGGACAGATTGGCAGGGTCGGCTGCGGCCGTCCCTCCGTTCAGGCCCAGCAGGGCGATGAACAGGGTGATGACGGCTGTAGCGCGCGCAATGATCATGTACATCTCTCCTCGAGAGGTTAGTGTGTTACGGGGTGTAACACTACTTCTATTATACCATAAACAATATAAAAAGTAAATACTCTTGCAGAGAGTGATAGCTTGTTACGTGTAAGGCTTGCGCTTCAAAAGCATATGCGATATGATAAAGTCGTCTAGTAACAAATAACATAAACACCAGAGGAACCTATGGACTCAACCAAAAAGGATTCGAAATCACGGCTTATCATTGCGGCAGTTGCGATCATCGCAGCAGTCTTGATTGCAGTTGGAGCGTGGTTTGCACTCTCAAATAATAAAGCAAGCGACAATAAATCAGCCGATTCGTCTCAGATGACCGAGCAGCAGCGCTTGAATAAAGAAGCTGATGAGCTTGGCGCGTCAATCAAGACGAACCAGGACAATCAAAATAACGCTAAAGCGGCCCTTGATGACCCATCGAAGCAGATTAAGGTAGGACGATAATCATGAAATACGCTTCTTTCGTAAATGTAAAAACAACCGCAGTCACTGCTTTTGCTGTGGTTGCCAGTGTCGCATTGATTGCTCAGGCTCCAGTGCACGCTGTCACTGCATCAGCTAACGTGACAGTTAACAATCAGAAACTGCTTGATATCCAGGGTGATACGCAGCAGCAGATTAGTGTCATTAAGAATGCACTCGATGCGCTGAAGGCAATTCCTCAGACTGCCATCGATGGTGGTAAGCAGACGCTCCAGCAGACCTTGCAGCAGACGATGGCATCATTGCAGCAGATTAATGCAACGATTCAGACGGCGACAACGCAGCCAAGCACGAGTACTGCCCCATCGACCAGTACAAGTACTGCACCAAATGCGAGTGCAAGTGCCAATATTGATGTCCAAGACTTGCAGAAGAAACTGGAAGCAGCCATTAATAATCCAAGTAGTTTGATTGCTTCGATGCAGGTTGAATTGCAGCGACGTCTTAACCTAACGAACGCGGCTAAAGACAGTCTTGATCAGATTAAGACATTGACCGATCAGCAAACCGCCCCTGTGAAGGCACAGCTCACTAAGGCGACTGATCAAATCAAGGATTTGCAGTCTAAGGTAAAAGAGCTTCAGACGAAGCTTGGCTCAGCAGGCACTGGCACGAACGGCAGCGCGGCTTCTTCGGCTGATATGACGACCGAAATCAATAAGTTGGTTGAGCAAGTAAATAGCGCATACAGCCAGTTTGCGACCACGCTTGGTCAGTCACAGTTGGTGACGTCAGCTGGTTCACAGCAGGAGACGGTCAATCAATTGACACAGCTCGCTGACAAGCTCAAGGAAACCCTTTCGAAGTCAGCGACTGACGGAGCAAGTACTGCAAACGCTGACCAGACGAAGGCATTGCAGAATCAACTCGCGAACGTTGAGCAGTTGATTACCTCGATGAGCGGTATTGTTGCTTCAGCAATTGGATTGGCTTCTACCCTTTCGGGTCAGACCAACTTCTCACAGGCATCGACGGTATTCCAATCGATTTATACGCAGCTGAGCCAGAACCTGACTGGTCTTGGATCGGCTCAATCAAGCCTTCAGGATATCATCAAGAACTTGAATCTCAAGTAATTGAGCCTGAGAACGTCCCGCCGAATGCGCGCTAGCCTAACAGCTGGCGCGCTTCGTTTGTGGAGTGCGTGTGCATGAGCGCATCCCGTAGCTCGCTGGCGCCTTCGAATTCGCGAATGTAGATCTTGAAGAAGCGCTTGAGCGTCTCGTAGGGACGGCCAGTGTGCGTGTGATACCGATCGTAGAGATCGAGCTGAGTTTTGAGAAGATCGATAAGCTGTTGACGACTGTGTGGCTGAGCGGTATGTTCAAAGGCGTAAGGGTTATGAAAAATACCGCGTCCGACCATGACACCATCGACACCTGTTTGTTCAACGAGTTCAATACCGTGCGCGCGGTCGCGAATATCGCCGTTGATGGTGAGGAGTGTTTGCGGGGCGATGTCGTCGCGCAGCTGTTTAATGTCGCGTATGAGTTCAAAATGAGCGGGTACCTTGCTCATTTCTTTTTTAGTACGCAAGTGGATCGTTAGATTAACAATGTCCTGCTGAAGGAGGTGTGTCAGCCAGTCACGCCACTCGTCGAGTGAGCTATAACCAAGGCGGGTTTTAACACTCACTGGTAGCCCGCTTTCTTTGGCCGCGGCAATCATTGCTGCAGCAGCGTCTGGCGTTTTAATCATACCTGCTCCCCCGCCACTCTTGACCGCAGATTTATCAGGGCAGCCCATATTAATGTCGATACCATCATAGCCATGTTCGGCACAGTGTCGGCTGAGTTTGATCATTGACTCGGGGTCACTCCCCCAGAGTTGCGCCACGATCGGCTGCTCGTCATCGGTTTTGATGAGTCGTCCACCGATGGCTTTGTCGCCAGCGTGTGCCCAGCCGGTGGCATTGGTAAATTCGGTAAACCAGACGTCGGGTGCGGCGGCTTGCGCGACGACATGGCGAAAGACGACATCAGTGACTGCTTCCATTGGAGCAAGGATAAAGAATGGGCGTGGAAGGTCGTGCCAGAAATCGGCCATTATTGGTCCTGCTGCTCGGTATCTGGGGTGATGCCGCGGGCGGCGTAGATATGTTTGAGGGATGCATACATGGCCTTGAGCGCGGCTGTGCCAATCTGTACACGAGATGGCAGCTCGTCGTCATCAGGTGTTTCGTGATGTGCAGGTGGAAAATTGTGTTCAAGATTGGTCATAATGATCGTACTCCTTTACTTTATCAATACTCACATACGCGATATGAAAATTGGTAAAGCACAGAGATAGTGCTTTGGTGGTCGTGCCCCGGAGGGCAGCGCGGTCATCCCCTGATTACCGCGCTGCCCATGAAGAGGAGTTTCCTCTCGGTTCCGCGGTGTTACCAGCGGAGTCCCTTGACGCCGGTCTGCCGTGCACGCTGGAGCTCGTGCTCGTCGTTGCGCGACACGGGCTTGCCGTCCTTGCGATCGTCGATGATCTTCTGGAGCTGCTCCCGGCTTTTCGGATCGGTGATGGACATAATTGTTCCTCTCGGATCGATGAACTGAACAATGGCGGGCACGCCCCGGTCTACCCTCCTCGCAAGGAAGGTAAACATGGGGGCGCCCCGTCGGAGTGGTAGGATTTGAACCTACGACCTCCTGTCTCCCATAGACAGACGCGCTACCAAGCTGCGCCACACCCCGCCTTGGTAGGATAAACGAAACCCGAAACCGTTTATTCGATTATCCTACCACACACAAGTTGGCCCTACTCGGCCATCATAGCCAGCCAAGAGTTACTTCATTGACCGGCTACTACTCGCACACCTGCGTGACCTTTAAACACTATCTCTGTTAAAGAGCGTAGTGTCATACCAGGCGACACGTGAAAGAACGTGTATTGCTTGTTAGTATTCTCCCAAGTATCGCCGTGTACAACACACGCACAACTAGTATCGTAGCGTATTTTAATCTATTCGTCAAGCAGGTCGCGCTCAAAGGCGAGAATGCCGGCAGCGGTTGCAGGATAGTGTGACGTGTCGGGAAAATCAAGGGTGGTAATATGATGCCAGATCTTGGCGATGAGTCGCGTAAAACGATCGACGTCCTCGGGGGTAAAGGAGGCTTCGAGTGATACGATAGCACCCGTGGTGTCGGGTTCGACAAATTGCAGGCGTCCGCGTTCGACCGTGTAGCCTCTGAGACTGGACGATTGTTCGATAAGGATTTTATAGAAAAGGAGCTGTTGGCGATACTGATGGAGCTTGGCTTTTTCGTAGTCGGCGCTCCCCTTCCAGGTATGGGCAGGTTTACCTGTCTTGTAATCAGTGACGACGATGGTTCGGTCGGTCGTATTGATGTCGACAACGTCGAGTTTACCAGTCAGGCGGGCGTCGCCAATCTGGACGTGCTCGGCGGCAAAATCGAGCTCGGGTTTTTGTGTGGTCGTGAAGCTATCGTACCGCGCCGTAAGAAAGGCTTCGAGTGCCCGGCTCCCCTTTTCGAGATACTCGTCAAACTCTTGCTTAGGGAGATGCTGCTGTTCGAGCGCTTGCTGGTAGGCGTGCAGGATATCTTCGAGGGGCAAGTGGCGCTCGGT
>JASLCW010000022.1 GCA_030151765.1 Marmoricola sp. | reverse complement strand
TGTGCAGGTAGACATCGCGGTCGGAAACGCCTGCATGCAAGGCGAAGGTCACCGCGTTGACCCAGATGTTGCGATGGGTGATCTGGACGCCCTTGGGTCGCGCCGTCGTACCGGAGGTGTAGTTGATGGTGGCGGTGGCGTTCTCGTCGTGCTCCCACGGCACCGGCTCCCCGTCAGCGAAGAGGTCGTCGTCCTGGCCGATCACGAACTTGTACTCGCACTCGACACCGGCCAAGGTGTCGACGAGTTCGGGGTCGATGTAGAGGACCCGGGCGCCCGAGTGCTCGACGATGTAGCGGACCTCGTCGGGTGAGAGCCGGAAGTTGATCGGCACCAGCACCCTCCCGTAGCCGGCGACCCCGAAGAAGGCGGTCAGGAGGCGAGCCGAGTTGTGCGAGACCATGGCGACCCGGTCGCCCACCCCGATGCCGAGCTGGTCGTGCTTCGCGGCCATCGCCCGGGACAGCTCGCCGACGCGCGCATAGGTGACCTCGCCGAGGGAGGTCGCCGGCTGGTCGGGCTCGTCGACGATGCCGATCCGCTCGCGATAGACGGCGAGCGCGCGGTCGAGGAAGTCGGCAGCGGAGAACGGAACGATCACGGTTGTGGCCTCCATCACAGGGTTGGGATGAGCACAATCTAGCCACCCGGCCCATGCCGACGGCCGCTCCTCCGGTGCCGGAGAGCCGAAGCGGCCGATCGTTGCGACGAACGGCTAGGCAGGTACGCCGTCGACGACCGTCGTGATGACCCGCGCCTCCGCGAGATCGTCCGGATCGACGGTCCGGGGATCCCGGTCGAGCACGGCGAAGTCGGCGTACTTGCCGGTGGCCAGGCTGCCCACCTCGTGCTCGGAGAAGAGCTGCCAAGCGGCATTGACGGTGTGCGCACGCAGGGTGTCCGCGCGGGTGGCCGGCGTACCGGTGGCGAGGACGGTGCCCTTGCGCGAGCGCCGGGTCTCCGCGACCGCCATGTTGCGCAGGGGCTCGTTGGGCGTCACCCAGCCGTCGTTGTGGAAGGTCGCCCGGTGGCCGGCCGCGAAGGCCGCGCCGGCATCCGCCCACGCGCCGCCGTGCTCGGCACCGAAGAGGTCGTCGACGAGTACGTCGCCCCAATAGGTGATGTGGTCGACGAAGAGGCTCACCGTCACACCCATGTCGTGGGCTCTCCGGAACTGCCTCGGTGTCATCGCGCCCACATGTTCGAGCCTGAAGCGGTGATCGGTCAGCCCGAAGCGTCCGATCAGCTCCGCATAGGCGTCCAGGGTGCTGTCGATGGCGAGGTCTCCGTGGGAGTGGCAGGCCAGCTGCCAGCCGTCGACGGCGTACTGCGCGCCGATCTCGATCAGCTCGTCGGTGCTGTAGTTCGCGTGGCCGCGGTGCCCGGACTCGAGACCGAGCGCGCGGGTCGCCTCGGTGTCGAGATAGGCGAATGAGGTGGCGATGTTGCCGACCCAGGGCGAGCCGTCCGACCAGGTCTTCACGCCGACCTGGCGGAACCAGGCATCCCCGTTCTCGCGCGACACGCTCGGACGTCCGCCCGGCCGGGACATCTCGTAGGCGCGCAGGCGTACGCCGAGCCGGCCGGCCTGGCGCAGACCGGCGACGACCGGATCGAGGGCGTGGTCCCAGGAGAGGTCGGACACCGTGGTGATGCCGCGGCGGCGCATGTCGGCCAGGTGTTCGGCGAAGAGCCGCGGGAACTGTGCCTCCGCGGCGCGGATCATCGGTCCGGCGACGGTGCTGACCGCGGCTTCCTCGAGGGCGGTTCCCTGTAGATCGCCCTGGGTGTCGCGGACGAACTCGGCCCCGGCGGGGTTCGGCGTCGTACGGTCGATGCCGGCGAGCTTCGCGGCGGCGGCGTTGAAGTACGCCGAGTGTCCGGAGTTGTGCACGATGACCAGCGGGATGTCCCCTGCCAGCGCATCCATCTCGTGGATGTCGGGTGTGTGGAGTCCGTGTTGGAGCAGCGGGTCCCAGCCCTGGGCGAGGACCATCTCCGGTCGCTTCGCCAGGGCAGCGCGGAGTGCGGCCATCACCTCGTCGCCGCTCTCGAGTACGACGGGTCGCAGGTCGACGGCCATGTCGCTGAGCAGCACTGCCGCGGTCCCGGGATGGCCGTGGGGCTCGATCAGGCCGGGCAGCACCCAACCGTCGAGGTCGACCTGTGCGCACCCTTGCGGCGTCGGGACCTCGTCGTGACGCCCGATGGCTTCGATGCGTCCGTCCCGGACCAGTACCGCCTCGGCTGAGGGCGTGCCTTCCTCCATCGTGATGAATCGTCCCCGGTAGCGCGTCATCCCCATCTGCTCCGTCATGCGGGCAGTGTGGCAGTTGCGTCGTCCACCTGCGCGTGGATCACCCGGAAGTTCACCCCGGTGCCGCGTGCGACAATCGGCCGATGGGAGCTGCGCGGTCCGCGAAGACGACGACCGAGGAGCTGGCGGCCTTCGAGGCCGCCACGCGTGACCTCGTCGGCCTGGCCCTGCGCAGCGTCGAGGACCTCGAGGTGTCGCTGCCGCAGTATCGGCTCCTGCTGGTACTGCGCGAGCGCGGACGGTCGACGTCGACCCAGTGCGCCGAGGCGCTGGGGGTTGCCGGCTCGTCGGTGACTCGCCTCGCCGACAAGCTGGATGCGTCCGGTCACCTCGCCCGCGGTGACGATCCCGCCAACCGCAGTGTGGTGACCCTGGAGCTGACCGACGCGGGCCGTCGCATCGTGGACGGGGTCAACCGGAGCCGACGGCGTGATCTGCGGAAGGTGCTGGATCAACTGGACCCGGAGGAACGGGCCACCTGTGCTGTGGCTCTCGATCGGATGCACGGATTGATCGCGGAGGGGCACGGGAGTTCCCCAGCCGCGCTGCCCCTCTGACCCTCCAGCCCCTCTAGTCGCAGGTTTCCCATGTTCACGGGGAAGCTCGCAACTTGCTTTCCACAAGACTTGCATTGTGCAAGTCATTGGGTGGACAGTGAACTTGAACCGTTCAAGATTGGGGCCACATGACCACGTCGGCAAGCATCGACCACACCGCGATCCAGGGACCGCAGAAGCTCGGGCCCCTCACCCCGCTGGCAGGGATCTGGGAGGGCGACGCCGGCGTCGATCTCTCGTATCACAACCAGGATGACGAGACGAGCCACACGTCGTACTTCGAAAAGGCGGTCTTCAAGCCGATCCCCGTACAGGAGAACGGGCAGCAGACGCTCTGGGGACTCAATTACTCGATGACGGCCTGGCGCCACGGCGAGGAGGGCATGGATCCCTTCCACGACGAGATCGGCTTCCTCCTGTGGGACAAGGCGAACGGCCAGGTTATCCGCAATGTCGTCTTCGGCCGTGGCATCGCGATCCTGGCCGGCAGCGACGCGCGGCCCCGGGACCGCGTGCTGCACTTCGGCGCCAAGCCCGGAGACCCGTCGTACGGGATCCTGCAGAATCGCTATCTCATGGAGCGCGCGGAAATCAGAGACTTCACCAGCACCTTCACCTTCAACGACGACGGCACCTTCAGCTACACCTCCGACCTGCTCCTGCGGCTCGCCGCGACGGGCACCGAGATGCATCACACCGATGCGAACACCCTGCACCGCGTGGGGCGCTTCCACCCAGGCACGGACCTCGCCTGAGGCTCATCGGCCGCTCAGTCGGTCGCGGGTCGCCGCCACGCTGCGATCGCCCGCCAGCCGAGCATCGTGACCGCCAGGAACAGCGCCGCCACGATCAGGAAGCCGACCGCGACGCCACGACCGGCCGCCAGGCGCACCAGCATGCCGACGACGTACGTCGTCGCGACGACGATCGCTCCTTCCCGAAGGCCCTTCACTTCCCGGCCCTTGGCGTTGAGGCCCAGATGAGCCAGTACTGCCGCGAGCGCGAAGGGCCACGCGATCACCAGCACGATCCAGTCCGAATCGCCCGCCTCGTGCGAGTTCTTGCCTCCGAAGGCGAAGGCCAGCACGCACACCAGGTCGGCAAGGAGCGGGAGCCAGGCGCGGGGCTTCAGGTTGGCGGCCATGCGCCAAGGATTTCAGGAACCCCTAGACCTTCGCCCCGAGGGCCTCCAGTTCGGCGGCGATGCGCTTCCTGAGCGCGTCATGGCTCGGCCCGAGCGGCACCGCGTCGAAGTCCGCCGAGTCGTAGAGCCACACCGGATGCCCGACCCGCTCCGGCGGCTCCCAGTCGTAGCGCGGGAAGAGGTGCGCGTGCAGGTAGGCGTCGGTGTTGCCGAGGATCTCGTAGTTCATCCGGCGGAAGGAGGGGTCGGCTCCGCGGCATGCGTTCTCGACGGCTTGTCCGAGGAGATCCATGCTGGCCAGGAAATCGAGGCGCTGAGGCCTGGGGAGGTCGGTCAGGCGGTTGATCGTCGGATCGTCGACGAGGAGGACGCAATAGCCCGGGAGGAACTGCGTGTCGCCGATGACGGCGTACGACTGTGGGAGCTTGGCGAGGACGGTGGGGTTGGTGCCGGCGCGCGCCGAGGCGATGCGGTTGCTTCTCCAGTCGTCGGGCGGCATGGGACCCATGAAACAAGGCTTTCGCTCGACTTGTCATGTGGGTGACAAGTTCTCGACCTCGGCTGGACCTTTCTCCGGCCAGGCGGCGTCAGCACTAGACCGGTCGAACACATGTACGAAATCATCGGTTCATGAGCTACTCCCCGCCCGCGCCCTCCGAGCACACCGAGCAGCTGCTCGCGCGTGCCGAGGCCAACCACGCTGCCCGGCGGGCCGCGGAGGCGGAGC
>JASLCW010000267.1 GCA_030151765.1 Marmoricola sp. | reverse complement strand
CGCGCATGTTGACGTCCACGACCGCGAAGCCCATCAGGTTGGCGATCACCGCGATGCCGCTGACCGGGCCGGTCGGATCGGCGTAGCCGTAGCCGGAGTACTCGATGAGCGTCGGGTACGGCGGCGTGTAGGGCAGGCCGAGGTTCGGGAGATTGTTCTCGAGCTCCGCGGGCAGGCCGACGCCCAGGGTGGCCGGCGCGGTCGGCAGGTGGACGGCGTACGCGAGCTTGGTGCCGTCGCGCATGGTCATGTAGCCGTAGCCGTTCTGGGGGATCGTCTGGTTGTAGACCGACGGATTCCAGGGCGTCGGCGCGTCGGTGTGGACGGTGATCGCCCCGCTGGTCCTGCCGGTGGAGAGCACCTTGACCCGATAGCCGGACGCGGCCTTCACGTTGCGGAAGAGCACACCCCCCAACGAGGTGGCCTTCTTCGTCTGGACCCGGTGCCCCTTGGCGTCGTACAGCGCGACCGCTGCATGACCCGGCACACCGGTGACGTCGACCTGATGGGCACTGCCCCGTACGTCGAAGGGCGCCGGTGCGGCCGCGGCGGCCACCCGCGGCGCCGGCGCGCGCGGTGCCGTGACCGGTGCTGTGATCGGTGCCGCACTGCCGGGAGCCGTGGCTCCGACCGCACACACGCCGGCGGCGAGGGCCATCGACATGACCACCCGTTGGATCGTTGATCGCATCCGACCTACCTCCAGTGACGACTGTCGTTGACAACGACAAATACCGACTCCGGATACGGCCTGCATACCCCTGGTATCGGCATTCGACACCGGGCTCAGCCGCGGGGATGCTCCTCCAGCAGCTCCTGGCTCGCCTCGATCGCCCCCGATCGCCCGCCTGCTTCGGCGTCACGGAAGGTGAAGTGTGCGATCGAGAGCTTCCACAGCGGTGGGATCGGGCCGGTGTACCCGGCGGCCCTGAGGGCGATCTCGGTGCTCCCCTTGATGATCCGGGTGGCCGCCCAGAAGAGATAGATGCCGAAGGGGATCTCGGCCAGTCCGGCCATCAGCACCGCCCACAGCAGGTCGTCGGTCCCCCAGCTGAGGACGACATCGAACCAGGCATCGCAGAAGAGCAGGGCGGAGGTGACGATGCAGCTGATCGCCATGAACTGGCGGCGCTTCCAGGCACCCACCGCGGTGACGAGCATGCCGATCACCAGCGCGGTGTCGAAGCCGACCCAGGCGGCCTTCCACTGTTTGTCGGAGTGGTGGTCGGGCAGGGTCGTGGCGAGGATGCCGATCCAGGCGATCACCGCCAGCGCGCCGGCGAACATCACGATCGCGAAGGCCCGGCGCCTTCGCTGAAAGCGATCGGACTGTGTCACACCCCCATTTTGCCGGACGAGCCGCCGGATCAACCCGCCAGTCGACGGAGTACGACGGCCGCCGGCTCCTCGGTGATGGCGCCGTGGCCGGTGCCGGCCCAGAGATGCAGCCGGTCGGCATCGCCAGCCGCGGCGGCCGCCTTCCTCAGCCCGCTCGTCAGGTGATGGATCGCGGGATACCCGAGCGGTGCCCGATCCTCGTGGCGCTCGATGAAGCCGTTACGGATCCCGCGCGCCGGGCGGCCGGTGAAGGCGCGGGTGATGACCGTCTCGACCGCGCGCATCTCCAGCAGGGCTCGGCGGTGCGTGTCCGACGTACCGGCCTCGGGCGCGGCCAGCAGCAGTGTCCCGACGAGGACCGCACGCGCGCCGGCCTCACGTGCGGCGCGGACATCGGCGGCGGAGGCGATGCCGCCTGCAGCCAGGAGTGGCAGGTCCGCGACCGCGGCGATGCGGCGGACCCGGTCGGCGAGCGCCTCCTCGACCACGCCGTGCTCCGGGGTGAAGCCGCCGTTGTGCCCGCCGGCATCGCTTCCCTGTACGACGAGCGCGTCGACGCCGTGCTCCTCCGCTCGGCGTGCCTCGTCGGGCGAGGTCACGGTCTGGGCGACCACCGTGCCCACCCGGCGCAGCGCGGCGATCTCCTCCGGCGCCGGGAGCGCGAAGGTGAAGCTGACCAGTGGCACCGGATCGCGTAGCAGCAATTCGAGCTTGGCCGGCCACTCGTCATCGTCGTCGCGGGGTTCCGTCGGCGCCGCGGCCAGGGTGCCGTGTGGATCGTCCGCACGCAGGTCGGCGGCGTACCGCTGGTAGTCCGTCGCGGTGATCGGCGTGGGATTCGGGACGAAGAGATTCACCCCGAAGGCCCCCGTGTGCACACGCACCTCGGCGATCTGCGCGGCCAGGGCGTCGACCGTCTTGTAGCCGCCGGCAAGCAGGCCGAGGCTGCCGGCTTCGGCCGCAGCCCTCACGAGCGCCGGTGTCGTCGGTCCGCCGGCCATCGGCGCCGCGAGCACCTCGCTGTCGACACCCAGGTCGGTCAGGAAGTCCGCCACGACTCCAATCTACGACCGCTCGAGGACGACAAGGAGCCCACCGAGAGCGCCGCGCACCCAGATCTTCATGAGGGCACGCTAGTGGTGTGGCTGGGAAATAGCGCGAGTGACGGAGCGTCGTGGCTGACGGGCGGTGATCGTCAGCGAGCGATCTTCTTGGTCGCCGCCGACGTCTTCACCACCGTCACGTATCCGGCACGCGAGCCGGTGACCCGGACGGTGATGCGCTTGCCCTTGTCGGCCTTCTTCAGCTTGTACGTCGCATGGGTGGCGCCCTTGATCACCTTGCCGTTGCGGAGCCACTGGTACTTCACCGTCGGCCGCGGCGACCAGGTGCCCACCTTCGCCGCCAGCTTCTTGCCGACCTTGGCCTTGCCGGCGATCCGCGGCTTGGGGCTCTTCGCGAAGGTCCTCGCGACGGCGGCCGTGGGCCGCGAGGTCGTCGAGGCGGTCTCGAGGCCGGACCGTGTCGCGGTGACTCGGACGGTGATCGTCCTGCCCGCATCGGCAGTGACCAGCTTGTACGTCGCGGCGGTGGCGCCGGGGATCGCCGTACCGGAGCGGAACCACTGATAGGTGAGGGCGGGCGCCGGAGACCAGGCACCCGGCTTCGCCGTCAGGGTCCTGCCCACGACGGGGGTTCCGGCGATCGTCGGCGTCGGGGCGCTGGTGAAGGCTCCCGGGATGACGATGGTCTCGGAGATCCGCTCCGCCTGCTGGTAGCCGTCCTTGGTCGCGACCACACGGACGCTGATCTCGTGGCCACGGTCGGCGTCGATCGGGACGTAGGTCGCATCGGTCGCGCCGGGGATCGCGGTGCCGTCGCGTCGCCACTCGTAGTCGAGTACGGCGCCGGCGCCCCACTCACCGGCCTCGGCCTTCAGCTCCTGGCCGACGGTGCCGGTGCCGGTGACGGTCGGCGTCGGCGGATCGACGAAGACGTCGAGCACTGCATCGGTCGGCGCCGAGGTCTTCGACGCGGTGACATAGTCCGGCAAGGTGCCGGTCACCTTCACCGTGATCTTCTTGTCGGCTTCGGCCTTCGTCGGCTCGAAAGTCGCCGTCGTGGCGCCCGTGATCGTCTCCCCGTCCGCGAGCCACTGGTAGCTCAGGCTCACACCACTCGGGCTCCATGCACCGGCATTCGCGGTCAGGCTCTTGCCGACCACTGCGTCCCCCGAGATCGTCGGTGTCGATGCGGTCAGGACGCCCTGGACCGCAGCCGTCGCAGCGGAGGTCTTCGACGCCGGCACATAGCCGGACAGCGTGCCGGTCACCGTCACCGTGATCGTCTTGCCGACCTGGGCAGCCGTCGGCACGAAGGTCGACGAGGTCGCACCCGAGATCGCCGTACCACCGGCGGACCACTGATAGGTGAAGCCCGGCGTCGGCGACCAAGTGCCCGGACTCGCCGTCAAGGTCTGACCAACGGTCGGCGTCCCCGAGATCGTCGGCGTCCCCGACGTCAGGACGCCCTGCACCGCGGCAGTCGCTGCCGAGGTCTGGCTGACCGGCGGGTAGCCACCGGCCAGGGTGCCGGTCACCCGCACCGAGATCGTCTTGCCGCGATCGGCCTCGGCGAGCTGGTACGTCTGGGCGATGGCGCCGCTGATCGCGGTGCCGTCGCGCAGCCACTGGCGGGCAAGACTCACGCCGCTCGGACCCCAACTGCCGTCATTGACGGTGAGGGTGGAGCCGACCACCGCGTTGCCGGTGACGGTCGGCTTGGCACCGGTCACCCCACCGCCGATCGTGACCTGGTCCGAGGCGTAGAGCGTGTTGGTGCAGCAGACGCCCGGGGTCTCCGACCAGCGGTACGCCGACATGTCGACCTCGACCGTCGCGCCGGCCATCGCGGGCGTGATCGTCAGGTTGTTGCCGTCGACGAGGCTGTCGTCGGCAGGCCTGCCGTTGACGTACCAGTTCAGGGAGGCGTAGGTGTCCGCCGGGACGAAGGTGCCGGTGACCGCGGTGAGCTTGTTCCCGGGCAGCGGCGTGCCGGTGATCTTCAGTTCTCCGGTCATCGTCGGGGTCGTGCCCCCGACCACGCCGACGGAGGCGCCGGCGACCGCGGTGTGGTAGCCGGCCTTGGTGCCGGTGACCTCGACCGCGATGCGCTTGCCGGTGTCGGCGGCGCTCGGCGTGAAGGTGGTCCCGGTGGCGCCGGCGATCGGCGTCCGGTCGCCCGCGCTGTTGTACGCGACCCACTGGTAGCTGAGGGCGACGCCCGACGGCTCCCACACGCCCGGCCGTACGGTGAGCGTCTTGCCCACGACCGCCGAGCCGTCGACCCAGGGATGGCCCACGGTGAGAGCGAGGCCGTCCGGCTTCATGGTCACGTCGGCGTTCAGCACCAGGTTGGCGGTGGTGGGCGTCCAGACGGTCGCGTCCTGCAGGGTCGAAGAGTTCACCCAGCAGGTGTCGGCGTACCGCTGACTGCGGGTGTTGAAGGAGTAGTCGTCGTCGTAGAAGCAGAGCTTGTAGTTCGCGCCATGCGGCACGGCCCAGCTCATCCTGCCGTCGGCGTCGGTGAGCAGCGGACCCGCCTGGATGCCGTGGTCCCACGCGCCGCCGGCGTCCTGGGCGAAGATGTTCCAGCGAACCGCGCGCAGGGGAGTGCCGTCGGGAGTGATCGCCCGGGCCCGGATCCCGCTCCAGGCCGGGAGGGTGATGGTCTTGCTCTGCGGGGCCGCGCTGTCGGCGATGAAGTTCGGCGGGTTGCCGGTCCCCCAGCTCGCGTACACGGGATCGCCGTCGAGGTCGTCGCGCACGTAGATCGTGGTGTTCGCGTCGACATGGGTGAGCGTGTACGCGCCGGCCGCGTTTGGGCCGGTGACGCCGATGCCGTCGTTGCTGCCGCTGCCGGCGGTGGCGTCGATGTCGAGCGGCCTGGTGATCGGCGCGCCGGCGCTGTCGTGGACGATCAGCGTGAGGGTGGTCAGCTGCGCCAGGCGCATGTTGTGGACGGTATTGCCGGTGACCTCGACCTGCTCTGGTCCCGGACCGAGCCGTAGCCGGTGCAGCTGCCCTGGCAGAAGGCGGCGTAGGAATAGGCACCCGTGCGCGGGACCGTCAGGCTGTAGTTGCCAGTGGCGTCGGTGTTGGCCGAGACCGACACGACATCGCTCCCGAGCCAATTCTCGACCTCGACCCGAACGTCCTCGATGCCGACCGTGGCACCCGAGGCGTTGAGCCCGGTCACCCGACCGGTCAGCGTGTACGTCGCGGCCTGGGCCGCCGGCGACAGGAAGGGGAGCATCCCGATCCCCAGCGCAAGGGCCAGCAGGGCGCGCGTAACCAACTTCACCATCGATATCCCCCGAGAACGCAAGAAGGGCCGCCACCCGCACGTGCGACCTGTACCTCGTCCCTCCTACCCGCGGATCACGGCCCCGAAACGGAATCAGGTGCGGAAGTGGGGTGATCACCGCCACTTCCGCACCTGATCGGGGACTCAGACGTTGAACTCCGCCGGGTCCGGGCCGATCCGCCCCGCATTGCCGGGCACCTCGAGGCCGTCGATCGCGGCCAGGTCGTCCGCGGTGAGCTCGAAGGCGAAGATGTCGAAGTTCTCCCGGATCCGCGAAGGGGTCACCGACTTGGGGATCACGATGCGGCCCTGCTGGATGTGCCAGCGCAGGATCACCTGGGCCGGCGTACGGCCGACGCGTCCGGCGATCCCGGTGATCACCTCGTTGGCGAGCATCTCGCCGCCGCGGGCGATCGGGCTCCAGGCCTCGGTGGCGATGTCGTACTTCGCGCCGAAGTCGGTGGCCTCGCTCTGGTGCAGGGCGGGGTGCAGCTCGATCTGGTTGACGGCGGGCACCGTGCCGCCGAGGTCGATGACACGACGCAGGTGGTCGGGCAGGAAGTTGGAGACGCCGATCGCGCGCACCGCGCCGGCGGCGTACAGCTCCTCCATCGCCTCCCAGGTCTCGACGTACCGGTCGGCGGCCGGCTTCGGCCAGTGGATCAGGTAGAGATCCACGTGATCGAGGCCGAGCCGCTCCAGGCTCGCCTCGTACGCCGGCCGCGTGGTGTCGCGACCCTGGTCGCTGTTCCACAGCTTGGTGGTGATGAAGAGCTCGTCGCGCGCGATGCCCGACTTCGCGATCGCCTGCCCGACGGCGCGCTCGTTGTCGTAGATCATCGCCGTGTCGATGCTCCGGTAGCCGGCGGCGAGGGCCTCGGAGACGGCCGCCTCGGTCTCGGCATCGGGCACCTGGAAGACGCCGAAGCCGAGCTGGGGAATCTCGACGCCATTGTTCAGAGTGAGGTTCGGAACAGTCATGAACCCCACCGTAATCGCCGGGTCGAGCGCGAGCTCATGGGATCAGTTCGACGCCTGCCGGCAGCGTTCGCGCCAGTGCTTCATCGAAGGTCGCCAGCTTTCCGCCTTTCGCCCTGGCCAAGGCAACCAGATAGGCGTCGGTGACCTGACGGTGACCGCTCACGTGCCGTAGGTCAGCCGATCGATAGGAGATCTCATCGGGCCAGAACACGCAGCGCGGGCTGGAATTGAGGGCTTCAAGCAGTTCCATCGCCTGGTCGTATCGACTACCGAGACGCACGACGAACCGGGTCAGGGCACCCTCGACGACCGGACAGAGTGCAATCTCGTCCACGTCTGCAGCCCACGTCGCCGCTCGCTCGTGATGCTCATGGTCGCGCAGCGCGAGAGCGATGAGCGTGCTGGCGTCGAGGAGATAGGTCGTCATTCTTCGTCAAGGAAGGCCGTGACCTCGGCCGCGGTGACCCTGCGACTGTGGCCCAGCGCGAGTGTCGGAAAGCCGCTGACCGGATCGGTGGAGATCCTGGTCGGCTCGCCGAGAGCCGCCAGGCCACGCACCGTGAGGTCAGCCAAGGTCGCCGACAGGGACTGGCGACGCTCGGCCGCAAGACGCTTCGCGCGTTCATGCACTTCGACAGGAAGATCAACCGTGGTCCTCATGGATACATCATAGCTGCATCACTGTGATGCATGCGATCCAGCTGTGCGCTGCCATGGCTGCATTCGCCACCCATTCCCGGTTCAACCTGCGGGGCTTGACCTTGACGCAGCGTCAGGGTTGCAGGCTCCTTGCATGACCACATCACCCGCCATCGAGATCGCCGGGCTCACCAAGTCCTACGGCGACCACGAGGTGCTCCGAGGCGTCGACCTGAGCGTCCCCACCGGCACCATCCACGCGCTGCTCGGCTCCAACGGGGCCGGCAAGACCACGGCGATCCGCATCCTGTCGACGCTGCTCAAGGGCGACGGCGGCACCGCGCTCGTCAACGGGTACGACGTCGCCACCGAGCCTGCGAAGGTGCGCGAATCGATCAGCCTGACCGGACAGTTCGCGGCCGTCGACGAGATCCTGACCGGCCGCGAGAACCTCGTGATGATCGCGCAACTGCGCCACCTCCCCGATCCGGGCGCGATCGCCGACGAACTGCTCACCCGCTTCGACCTCAGCGAGGCGGGCGGGCGCCGGGTGGCGACGTACTCGGGAGGCATGCGCCGGCGGCTCGACATCGCGATGAGCCTGATCGGCGCACCGCCGGTGCTCTTCCTCGACGAACCGACCACAGGTCTGGACCCGCAGGCGCGCATCGAGGTCTGGAAGACCGTCAAGGAGCTGGCCGGTCGGGGCACGACGGTGCTGCTGACCACGCAGTACCTCGATGAGGCCGAGCAGCTGGCCGACCGGATCGCGATCCTGCACGAGGGCCGGATCATCGCC
>JASLCW010000179.1 GCA_030151765.1 Marmoricola sp. | reverse complement strand
GGTGGCTGCTGGAGTGGTCATGATGTCCTCCCGAGTGAAGGTGACACCACGCTACGCCGATCCGTACGAATGTTCGATAGCCTGTCAAGATCTGTGGATAACCACTTGGATGATCTCGATACGCTCGCTGGCGCTCGCTACTCGATCAACGAGGGCGCGGCGCGTAGCCGGTGACCGTGAGACGACCACAACCACTCTCGGCCGTCCGCGAGAGAGCTCAGCCCCGCCGGCGCCCGCTGAACTCCCCCGCACCATTGCGCCGCGAGGACTGACCCCCGCGCCGATTGCGGTTGCCACCGCCCGGCTTCGCGCCCTGACGCTGCCCGGAAGCCGACGTACCGGCCTCTGCCTTGCCGCCCTGCGAGCGCGAACGGCCACTGGACTGGGCCTGCTTCTGTCCCTGACCGGGACGCGAGCCCTGGCCGGAACGCGCGGCCTGGCCCCCGCGGCTGCGGCGCCGCCCGCTCTTGGCCGGCGCGGACGCCGAGGCCGGCTTGACCTCGGGGACCAGCGGACCGGCGAGCACCCGCTCGCCCGGTGCCAGCTCCATGAGGATCGGGTGCCGGGAGCCCTCCACCCGCGTGATCGTCGGCTTGATGCCGGCGGCGCGGGTCAGGGCACGGACGTCCCTGACCTGCTCGGCGGTCATCAGCGTGACGACCGTGCCCGAGCTGCCGGCACGCGCGGTGCGGCCGGAGCGGTGCAGATAGGCCTTGTGCTCGCTCGGCGGATCCGCGTGTACGACGAGCGCGACGTCGTCGACGTGGATGCCGCGCGCGGCGATGTCGGTCGCGACGAGCGCCTGTGCGCGGCCCTCCTGGAAGGCCTCGAGATTGCGGGTGCGCGCGTTCTGGCTCAGGTTGCCGTGCAGTTCGACGCTCGGCACGCCCTTGCCGTTGAGCTGGCGGGCGAGCGCGCGGGCGCCGTGCTTGGTGCGCGTGAAGACGACGGTGCGCCCCGGAGCGCTGGTCAGGTCGACCAGGATCGGCAGCCGGTGCTCCCGCTCCAGGTGCAGCACGTGGTGGGTCATCGTCGCGACCGGCGACTGCGCGGAGTCGGCCTGGTGCGTGACCGGGTTGGTCAGGAACTGACGGACCAGTCCGTCGATCGCCTTGTCGAGCGTGGCCGAGAAGAGCAGCCGCTGGCTGTCCGGCGGCGTCTGCGCGAGCAGGCGTCGTACGCCGGGCAGGAAGCCGAGGTCGGCCATGTGGTCCGCCTCGTCGAGCACGGTGATCTCGACATCGCCGAGATTGCAGTGCCCCTGGCCGATCAGGTCCTCGAGGCGACCGGGGCAGGCGATCACGATGTCCACACCGCGACGCAGGGCGTTCACCTGCGGCGTCTGGCCGACACCGCCGAAGACGGTGCGGGTGCTCAGGCCGGCGGCCTTCGCCAGCGGTTCGAGGGAGGCCTCGATCTGGCCGACCAGCTCACGCGTGGGCGCCAGGATCAGCGCACGGGGCGCCGTCGTGCGGGGTCGCGGGCCGTTCGCCAGGCGGGCAACCATCGGCAACAGGAAGGCATAGGTCTTGCCGGAACCGGTCCGGCCGCGGCCGAGCACATCGCGCCCGGCGAGGGAGTCCGGCAGCGTCGCTGCCTGGATGGGGGTCGGGGTCTCGATGCCGAGACCGGAGAGGACGTCGAGCAGGCGTGCGGGCACGCCGAGTTCGGAGAACGTGGGCAAGGAAATTCGCTATCTGTGTTTGGTTGTCTCGCCGGCAGCCGGGATCCGAGAGGGCCTCGGGCGGCTCGCACGGAGCAGGGTCAACTGCTGCGACGTACGGTCAACTCACGGCGAGAGCCCAATGAGCTGAGGCTCCAGTCTACCCGCTTTCGGCGGCACTCTTGACCACCCGGTAGCTCAACTGCGCGAACTGCCCCGTCTGGTGCACCTCGACCAACTCGAGCCGGTCGGAACCGAACTCGCCGGTGAAGAGCGGCGCACCCCCGCCGAGCAGCACCGGCGCCACCGAGACCTGGATCTCGTCGAGGTGCCCTGCCGCGGCGAACTGCGCGGCCAGGTCGCCCCCGCCCATCACCCAGACGTCCTTGTCCCCCGCGGCAGCAAGGATCTCCTCGATGTTGGCGGCGATCGCTCCCGTGACGAAGCGGATGTCCGCCCCCGGGATGCGCGCGACGTCGTCGCGGCTGGTGAAGACGAAGGTCGGGCGGTCGTCGTAGAACTGCTGCCACTTCTCGGGCTCGGCCAGCAGGTTCTCGTGCCGGATCACCCACTCGTACGTCGACGAGCCCATGACCAGGACCCCGACGCCCGCGACGAAGTCGCCCATCTCGGTCAGAGCCTCGTCGCCGCCATCGACAACGAAGAGCCAGTCGAGGGAGCCGGCCGGATCCGCGAGGTAGCCGTCGAGGGTGGTGGCGGTGACATAGGCGATCTTCGTCATGCCGACAACGCTAACCAGCACCACCGACAACCGGGACTGTCGATGCCCGGTGCTAGACATGCGCCCATGAGCGGGAGCGAGGGCGAGCAGGCACGTGAGGCGGCCGAGCGGCATCTGCGGGCGCTGGTCGGCCGCGAGGACGCACGCCTGTACGACGACCAGTGGGCGGCCATCGAGGCCCTGGTGCACGACAAACGTCGCGCTCTCGTCGTGCAGCGCACCGGATGGGGCAAGTCCGCGGTCTACTTCGTCGCCACCGCGCTGCTGCGTGAGGCGGGTGCCGGGCCGACGGTGATCGTCTCGCCGCTGCTCGCGCTCATGCGCAACCAGATCGAGGCCGCTGAACGGGCCGGCATCCGCGCGGCCACGATCAACTCCACCAATCTGGAGCAGTGGCAGGAGATCCACGGCCGGATCGCGGCCGGAGAGATCGATGTGCTCCTGGTCAGTCCCGAGCGCCTCAACAACCCGGGCTTCCGTGACGAGGTCCTCCCCCGCCTGACGGAGACGGCAGGCCTGCTGGTGATCGACGAGGCACACTGCATCTCCGACTGGGGACACGACTTCCGGCCCGACTATCGCCGGATCCGGCAGATGCTCACCGACCTTCCCGCCGGCATCCCGGTGCTGGCGACCACGGCCACCGCGAATGCCCGGGTGACGCTCGACGTCGCCGAGCAACTCGGTAGCGACGTCCTCGTGCTGCGCGGCTCACTCGACCGGGAGTCCCTGCAGCTGGCCGTCGTACGCCTGAAGCGACCGGAGGAGCGCCTTGCCTGGCTTGCCGAACACCTCGCCGACCTGCCCGGTTCGGGGATCGTCTACACGCTGACCGTGGCCGCCACGCAGGAGATCGCGGACCATCTCCGCGCGCAGGGACATGCCGTTGCCGCCTATTCGGGACAGACCGAGACGACCGAGCGCCAGGCTCTCGAGCAGGACCTGATCGCCGGCCGCCTGAAGGCATTGGTCGCGACGAGCGCGCTGGGCATGGGCTTCGACGCGAAGCTCGGCTTCGTGGTCAATGTCGGCGCTCCGGCCTCCCCGGTCGCCTACTACCAGCAGGTCGGGCGTGCCGGACGTGGCCTCGCGGACGACGCCCGCGCACCCGTGGTCCTGCTCCCCGCCTTCGAGGATCAGGAGATCTGGCGCTATTTCGCCTCGCTGGCCTTCCCGCCCGAACAGCACGTCCGTACGACGCTCTCCGCGCTCGATCGCGACCAGCCGATGTCGACCGCCACGCTGGAGACCTTCGTCGACCTCAGCCGCAATCGCCTGGAGACGATGCTCAAGGTGCTCGATGTCGACGGCGCCGTGCACCGGGTCAAGGGCGGCTGGCTCGCCACCGGCCAGGAGTGGAGCTACGACCAGGAGCGCTACGACCGGGTCGCGGCGGCACGCGCCGACGAGCAGCGCTCGATGCTGGACTATCTCGACACCGACGTCTGCCGGATGCGCTTCCTGCGCGAGGCCCTCGACGACGAGGTCGGCGCCGACTGCGGCCGTTGCGACAACTGCACCGGCGCCATCGTGCCGACCGGCGTCTCGTCCGCGGGCGCCGAGGCGGCGGCGGAGCGACTGGCCCGCCCCGGCGTCGTGGTCGACCCGCGTCGCATGTGGCCCTCCGCGCTGACCAATCTCGGACTCGACCTGCGCGGCAAGATCAACCAGGGCGCCGAGGAGGGGCGGGTGGTCGCGCGCCTCACCGACCTCGGGCTCGGTCAGGCGCTGCGCGATCTCTTCGCCGCCGGCGCGCCCGACCAGGAGGTGCCGCACGCGCTCGTCCAGGGCGTCATCGCCGTCCTGGGCGAGTGGCGCCCCGCTCCGGACGGCATCATCGGCTTCGCCTCCCGGACCCGTCCGGTCCTGGTGAGCAGCCTCGTCGGCGGTCTGTCGCGTTACCTCAATGTGCCCGTGGTCGGCGAGGTGCAGATCGTCGACGACGACATCGCACCGAGCCAAGGAGCCACCAACTCCGCCCAGCGCATCGCGGCGGTGACGCGTCGTACCCGCCTCGGCCACGACGACGTGACCGGTCGGAGGATCCTGCTCGTCGACGACCTGGTGGTCACCGGCTGGTCGATGACCGTCGCCGCGCACCGGCTCCGGCAGGCCGGCGCGGACGCCGTACTCCCCCTCGCCCTGGGGATCCAGGCCTAAAAGCTCTGCGGCTGCTTGAAGAAGCCGTGGGGATCGTAGGTCTCTCGGACCGTCGCCAGCCGACCCGCGTTGTCACCCCAGTACGCCGACTTGTAGTCGCCGATCGAGGCGTCGATGTAGTTGACGTAGGCGGCATCGCCCCACGACGGCGTCATGGCCTTGCGGAAGTCGTGCACGAAACTGCCCGCCGTCGCCGCCGCACCCGCGCCGTCGTAGGTGGCGGTGTACTGCACGGTGATCTTCGCCTTGCGGTGCACGAAGGCGGTCGCGTCAGGCGCCACCTCGGCGACCTTGCCGCCGAGGGCGTCCATGGAGAGGCCCGCCTCGATCAGCGAGCTCGGCGCGGCGCCGACCGTGTCGATGATGGTCTGCACGCCCTTCGCGTTCAGCGGCTGGTAGCCGACGTGCGAGGTGGCCGCGAAGGCCTCCCGCTGCAGACCGCCTCCGGGGCCGGTGTGGCACTGCGAGGCCGGCAAGGAGGCACAGCCGGCGTAGGAGCGCATCGTGTCGAGATAGCTCTTGGTGTGCGTGCTGTTCACCGCCGGCCGGGGCGCATGGGCGAGCAGCCGGCCGAGCTGACCCTGCAGTCCGCTCGCCGAGCCGATCCAGGTGCCGGCGCAGGCGAGGATCGCGCCACTGCCGTGACTGCCGCCGCCGAGGCCCTTCATCGTCGACCAGAGCTGCGGGTCGGCTCCGTCGATCCAGTCCTGCCAGGCGGGGATCACATGCGCCGCGGCCGCGATCGGCCACTGCAGGTAGAAGGTGTTGATGGTCGGCGCCGCGACGGTCCGGAAGTCGAAGGAGGTCACCATGCCGAGGTGGCCCCCACCGCCTCCCCGTAGCGCCCAGAAGAGATCGTCGTGCTGGTCGGCCGAGGCCGTCACGGTGCTGCCGTCGGCGAGTACGACCTGCATCGACGCCACCGAGTCGCAGGTGAGTCCGAGTGCCCGGGTGAGGACGCCGACGCCGCCGCCCTGGGTGAGTCCGGCGACGCCGACGGTGGCGCAGGAACCTCCCGGGATCGCCCGCCCCGCCGAGCCGATCGCCTGGTAGACGGCGGCCAGCGCCGCCCCGGAGCCGATGGTCGCGGTCCCGCCGGAGAGGCGCACCTGGTTCATGCCGCGGCAGTCGAGGACCAGCGCCGCCGGCTGATCGGTGCTGCCGCCGCCACCGGAGGACCAGCCGGCGTAGGAATGCCCGCCGGAGCGCAGCTGGATCGGGATGCCGTTGTCCTGCGCGAAGGTGAAGGCGCGGGCCACGTCCTGTGCCGAGGCGACGGCGAGTACGGCGAGCGGCCGGGAGCCGTCGTACCGGGGATTCTCGGTGAGCCGCGCCTGTCCGTAGCCGGCGTCCTTCGGCATCACCAGGCGTCCCTGCACCGACTGCCCGAACTGCCGCCACCGTGCCGCCATGGACGGGCCGGCGGAGGCGCTCGGCGACGCGGGAGCCGTCGTGGGGCTCGGCGCCGGGCTCTTCCGCTCGGACGAGCAGGCCGCCACCCCGACCACCGCGGCCGCCGCTCCGGCCCCGAGCAGGGCTCGCCTGTTGAGCGAACGGGACTCGGTCGACTGCGCACGATCGTCGGTCATGCGCCCACCGTAGAGGCCGGGTCACCTCGGCGATGGCGATTCACCCGGGAAGTCACCCGGTGTAGGTTGCGAGAACACGTTCTAGTCGAAAGGCCGCCGCCCGTGACGCAGCCGCGCCCCATCAACCTGGCCGACATCCTCGAAGCCCTCGCCGACGCGGTACCGGACCGCATCGCGATCGCGACCATCGACCGTGACTACAGCTTTGCCGAGATCGACGAACGCTCTACCCGCCTGGCCAATCACCTGGTCTCGATCGGCATCGAGCCGGGCGACCATGTGGCCGTGCACTCGGCCAATCGCATCGAATGGGTGGACGCCTTCTACGGCTGCCTGAAGGCCCGGGCGGTGCCGATCAACATCAACTTCAAGTACCTGCACGACGAGCTGGCCTATCTCTACTCCAATGCCGACTGCGTTGCCGCGGTGATCGCCCCGGAGCACGTCGACGCCGTACGCGAGCTCGACGTACCGACGCTGAAGCAGATGCTCGTCCTCGGCCCCGAGTACGACGCCGCGCTCGCCGCCGCCTCGACCGAACGGCTCGGCGGCCGCAGCGACGACGACCACTACGTCCTCTACACCGGCGGTACGACGGGCAACCCCAAGGGCGTCGTGTGGCGCAACGAGGACCTGATCCGGGCGGCGCTCAACGCCGGGCGGTTCGGCGTACCCTTCGACTCCGTCGAGCAGCTCGCCGCCGAGGCCGCCGCCCAGGAGACGCCGATGGTGCTGCTCGCCTGCGGTCCGATGATGCACGGCGGCAGCCAGTGGATCATGGGCAACGGCCACGTCTCCGGGGCCACCGTCGCGCTCTACGACCAGCCCAATTTCCACCCCGAGAGGATCCTCGACCTGGTCGAGAAGGCGGGCGTCAACTCGCTGACCTTCCTCGGCGACGCGATGGGCCGTCCGGTCGCCGAGGCGATCCTGGCCGAGCCGGACCGCTGGGACCTCAGCTCGCTCGCGGCCGTCTCCAACGGCGCCGCTCCCCTGTCCGAGGGGGTGCGCGCGGAGATCCGCAAGGCGCTGCCCGGCCGCTTCATCCTGGACAGCTACGGCTCCTCCGAGTCGGGCGCGACCGCCTCCCGGATCGACGACGGCTCCGAGGGCGCGCTCGGTGCCCCCAAGTTCGGGGCCGGCGCCGATGTCGAGGTCTTCGACGACGAGATGCGTCCCTGCCCGGTCGGGGTCGAGGGCCTGCTCGGCAAGTCCGGCCCGATGCCCCTGGGCTACTACAAGGACCCGGTGAAGACCGCCGCCACCTTCCGTGAGATCGACGGCATCCGCTGGACCATCCCGGGCGACTTCGCCCGGCGCGAGGAGGACGGCTCGGTCACCGTCCTCGGCCGCGGCTCGGTCTGCATCAACACCGGCGGCGAGAAGGTGCACCCCGAGGAGGT
>JASLCW010000212.1 GCA_030151765.1 Marmoricola sp. | reverse complement strand
CCCAGATCAAGCGCAACAAGCAGAACGAGAAGGCGCACGAGCGGAACAAGGCCGTCAAGTCCGGCCTGAAGACCGCCGTACGCAAGTTCAACGAGGCTGCCGAGACCGGCGCCGAGAACGCGCAGGCTCTCGCCGCGGACGCCGCCAAGCTGCTCGACAAGGCCGCTTCGAAGGGTGTCATCCACAAGAACCAGGCGGCGAACCGCAAGTCCTCGATCCAGAAGAAGGCCTCTTCTCTCTGAGTCGCCCGGCCACGTGCCAGGACGCTGAAAGGGCGCCCGATCCGAATCCGGATCGGGCGCCCTTCGCCTTGCCGGCCGGGTCAGTTGTGCGACTCGGTGACCGGCATGCCGTTCTTGCCGAGCAGACCGGTCAACGTGCCGAGCGCGCCGTTGAGGCCGAGCAGCGTGGAGAGATCGCCGCTGCGCAGCTTCGAGGAGAGCCCGTCGAGCTGGCTGGAGAGCGAGGACAGCGGGGCCGCGACCAGCTTGCAGAGCGTCGGGTCGTGCTGGGCGTTGTCGAGCGCATTGCCCAGTTCGTGCTTGATGAAGAGCGCCGTGGCACCCGCCTTGACCAGGGCGAAGGTGCGGCCCTTGGCGCCCTTCTTGAAGGTGCCCGCCTGGTAGGGCTTCCAGATCCAGTGGTGGAAGGAGCCGGCGATCAGGCCGATGTTGGCCGCGAAGCGCGCCTTCGGGAAAGCCTTCGTGTTGTCGGTCGGGCACGAGTTCACCGACACCGAGTGGTTGTCACTTGCGGTGGTGTCGCTGGATCCGGAGCTGCTGCCGCAGCCGACCAGACCGAAGCTGACCACGCTGAGCAGCGCAATCGCAGTGATCAATCGACGCATGTTCTCTCCTGTATTGACGCGTCGACTCCTTGCCGGCCGACGTGCACGGTGTGCAACGACGATTACCCGGCGAGGGGACGCGTCAATCCCGGAAGAGGGTCAGTCGTTCTGTGATCGTGACCAGGTGACGCCGAGCACCATGCGCTCGAGCGCATAGGCGGGATCGCCGCCCTGGCCCTTGATATCGGCGTCCGCATGGGCCACCACCCGGATCGCCGCGGCCAGTCCCCGGTCGTTCCAGGACCGGGCCTGGGTGCGCAGGTCGCGCAGCTTCCACGGCGGTACCCCGACCTCGCGGGCCAGGTCCGCCTCCCGGAGACCCCGAGGGGCGGCGCGGAAACGCACCAGTCCGCGCAGCGACCCGGCCAGGGCGCTGGTGACCAGGACCGGCGCCGTACCGGTGTTGAGCGCCCAGCGAAGCTCCTCGAGCGCCCGCGCGGTCTGGCCGGCGACGGCGGCATCGGCGATCGCGAAGGACTTCGCCTCGGCGCGGCCGCCGAAGTACTGCTTGACCATCGTCAGGGTGATCGCCTGACCGTTGAAGTCGGAGGCGAGCTGGCTGGCCGCGGCCGCCAGGGCACGGGTGTCCTGGCCGACGGCGCGGACCAGCTGATCGGCGGCGTCCTCGTCGATGCGGACCTTGTGCGCGCGCAACTCGGCGGCGACGAAGCCGGTGAACTCTCGCCCCTTCAGGGGCGCCGTCTTGACCTCGGCGACCGCACCCAGCTTGCGCAGCTTGGTGAGCGTCCCGGAACCCTTCTGGCCGCCGGAGTGCACCAGGACGAGGGCGACGTCGTCGGCCGGAGCGGCGGCGTAGTCGAGGATGCCGGCGACCGCCTCGTCGGAGAGGTCCTCGATGCGGCGCACGATCACGCAGCGGGTGCTGGAGAAGAGCGAGGGAGCCGCCAGCTCGCCGAGCGACTCCGGCCCCAGCTGGGTGGCCAGGGCATCGCTCACGTCGGCCTCGGCATCAGCGGAGCGCACCGCCGCGACGACGCCGGCCACCGCCCGCTCGGCGAAGAACTCCTCGGGACCGGTGACGAGCGTGACGCGTCCGATCACGTCCGCAGCCTGTGGTCCCGCCATGTGCGCAACCCTCTCACGGCGTACCGACAGGCTCGCACTCACCGCCGGGTGACGACGGACATCCGCCCGGCCCGTACGACGATCGCGAGGCTGCCCTCCTGATCCGTGCGATGGGCGCCGATGCCGGAATCATGCAGCAGGCTGATCAGGCTGGCCGCCGGATGCCCGTAGTCGTTGTCCCGGCCGACCGAGATCAGGCCGACGCGGGCACCGACCGCGCGCACCAGGTCGGGATCCTGCTTGGCGCTGCCGTGGTGGGCGACCTTGAGCACGTCGGCGTGCAGGTCGGGGTAGAGCAGGTGCAGGCGCCGCTGTGAGTCGGTCTCCTCGTCGCCCATCAGCAGCAGGTCGATGCCGGCCGTCCGGACGTAGAGCACGACGCTGTCGTCGTTGGGCGGCGAGTCGGACGACGCCGGCGCCGGCGCACTCGGCGCCAGCACCTGCCAGCGCAGCGGACCGAGGGTGCGCACCTCGCCGTACTGCGCCGTCACCACCGGAACGTGGTGACGCGCCGCCAGCGCTCGCACCTGGGCCGCTCCGTTCTCCGGCACGGCATAGGGCGACACCTCGATCGCCCCGACCCGCCGGCCGTCGATCACTCCCCCGAGCCCGCCGATGTGGTCGGCATGGAAATGCGTGAGCACGATCAACGGGATCGTGCTGATGCCGAGCGAACGCAGGCACCCGTCCATCAGCTGCGGCTCCGGTCCGGTGTCCACGACGATGCCGCTGTGCTCCCCCAGCCTCAACACGATGCCGTCGCCCTGGCCGACATCGCACATGGTCATCACCCAGCCCGGAGGCGGCCAGCCCGGGTGCGGGATCAGCCGTACGACGGGTGTGGTGATCACCAGTGTCATCACGACGCACGCCGCCAGTGTCAGCCGTGGCCCAGCCAGCACCCGGCCGAGCAGGGGCACCGCAACCACGCAGCCCGCGACCAGCAGGATCCGTGACCAGATCGAGTCCGCGAAATCCGCCGCGGGAAGCGCCGTGTGCGCGCCCCAGCGGGCCACCGCGACGATCCAGTCGCCGCTCCACCCGCCCGTGATCGCCAGCAGCCTCGCGGCGGGTGGACACACCAGGTCGAGGAGCCCCGCCGCGAGCCCGATGATCGTCGCCGGCGCGACGGCGACCGCGGCCAGCATGTTCGCGGGCACCGCGACCAGGCTGACCTGGGCGGAGAGCACCGCCACGACAGGGGTGCAGGCCAACTGCGCCGCCGTGGGTACCGCGAGCGCCTCGGCCAGCCAGCCGATCCGGGCCGGCAGCCAGCGGCGCATGGCGACCACCCAGGAAGGACTGATGAAGATGATCCCCGCGGTGGCCAGCACGGACAGGACGAAGCCGGGCGCAACCGCGAGACCGGGCGAGACGAGCATCAGCGCGACCACACAGCCGCCGAGCGCACGCGGTGCCCGACGTGGCCCGGCATTGCCCAGCCCCAGCAGCGCCACCGTTCCCATCACGGCGGCGCGTACGACGCTCGGCTCGGCCCGGGCCAGCAGCACGAAACCGATCACCCCGAGTACGCCGACACCGGTCAGCGCCCGCCCGCGCACGCCGGCCCATCGGGCGACCAGGAGCAGGCAGCCGAGCACGATCACCAGATTGCTCCCGGACACGGCCAGGAGGTGGGTGAGGGCGCAGACCTGGAAGTCTCCGCGCAACTCCTCCGGCAACCGGGACTCATCGCCGTCGACCAGGGCCGGGATCAAGCCCCGTGCCGCCGGGGACAGGACCGATGCGGCGTCGCGGATCCCGGCACGCACCTGATCGACCCCGCGCACGAGGACGGGCGGCCCCCGGACCGTCCGCGGCGCGCCGTACGAGCTCACCACCGCCGAGACGGACGAGTCCAGGGCTGGCCCGAGACGGCCGCGAAAGGCGATGCGGGAGCGATAACGGACCGCGCGCCAGGGATCGCGCGCGCCCGGTCTCTCGTTGGGGCCGAAGAGCAGGACCGGCGTGTCCAGGCGCCATCGACCTCCCCGGCCGGTGACCTGGACCAGGCTCCCCCGCACCAGGACGCGGCTTCCGAAGCGGCCGGTGACGACGACCGGGTCAGCGGTGACCACGACGACACCGCTCGCCACGGCGCGCGACCGCGCCAGGGGCACGACGGGCGACTCCGCAACCGCGGCCACCCGCAGGGCGACGCCGCCGGCGATCGCCGTACCCAGCAGGAGCCACGCAGCCGTGGTAGGCCCGCGAAGCCCCGGCACCGCCCAGACCAGGGCCGCGGCAGCCGCCGCGACGGCGAGCACGACCCACCCGGACGACCTCGTCGCGATGATCGCCGCCAGCCAGGAGACCAGGCCGAGCAGGGGCATCCGCAGATCCGGCCGCTCGCGCTTCTCGGGGGCGGCCATCGTCACAAGGTGAGGTAGGGGGCGAGCCGGGCCAGGGTCTTGTCACCGATGCCGGAGATCTCCAGCAGCTCGTCGACCGACGAGAAGCGACCGTGCGCCCCGCGCCAGTCGAGGATCTTCTGCGCCGTCACCGGCCCGACCCCGGGCAGGGTCTCGAGTTCTTCCTCAGTGGCCGAGTTGAGGTTCACCATGCCGGCGGCGCCGGACGGGGGTGCCGCCGCGGCCGCGGCGCCGGCCAGACCACCGCTCGCGGCGCCCGGCCGTCCCACCAGGATCTGCTCACCGTCGGTGAGGACCCGTGCCAGGTTGAGCGGGGTCAGGTCCACCCTCGGCCGCGCCCCGCCGGCCTTGCGCAGAGCATCGATCACCCGAGACCCGGCCCGCAGCTGGATGACGCCGGGGCGGCGCACCCTGCCCGCCACGTCGACGACCACCATGCCCGCACCCGCACCTCCTGGGGTGACCTGCGCCGAGGGCGCAGCCGTCACCAGCGGACTCGACGACGCCGATGCGGCCACCGGGACCGGAGCGGTGTCGACGCCCGAGCGCAGCACCGCCACCGCACCGGCGGCCAGGGCCAGCGCGGCCAGAACCGCGACCAGGGCCAGCTGGGGCGTACCGATCCGGATCCGGCCCTGCAGGCCGTCGGGCAGCCGGTCCGCCAGCCAGCCGGTCACCCGCTCGCTACGAGGCATCCCAGCTCGGGCGTGCCTGCCGGCCGGAAGGAGTTGCGCCGGAGGCCCGGTCCCCTCAACGGACGGTCTTTCGGTGGAACCGTTCATGCCGAGCTCCCGGCGCAGCAGCTCGAGGCGGCGGCCCGCGGCCGCCGCGATCTCGTCGTCCCGTGCTCTCCTCACGCCGCCGAAGGTAGAGCGGTCGGGCCGAGCACACTCGATGCCACCGGGCGGCCTGTGGACAACCACGAACTCGCGCCGCCTGTGGACGGCAAAGGGCTCTTTTCGTCAGGCCTCGGGCTGGTCCGCGGGAACCGGAGCCACGCACACGGCCACCATGCCCGGGCCGACATGGGCGCCGAGGACGGCGCCGATCTCGCCGAGCAGGACCTCACCGACGACCTGGTCCCCCAGCCGCTCGGCCAGGTGCTCGGTCAGCGTCTCGGCCCGCCCGGCACTCGCCAGATGGGCGACCGCGACCCGGACCGGCCCTTCGACCGCCGCCACGGCGAGGTCCTCGAGACGGGTGAGCGCCTTGCCGGCCGTGCGCACCCGCTCCCTCGGACCGATCCGTCCGTCGGCGACGCCGAGGATCGGCTTGACCGCAAGTGCCGAGCCGACCAGCGCCGCCGCGGCGCCGACCCGCCCGCCGCGGCGCAGGTACTCAAGGGTGTCCACATAGAGCAGCGTCGTCGTCGTTGCACCGCATGCGCGTGCCGCCGCCCCGATCTCCTCGACACTCCCGCCCCCGGCCCGCGCCTCTGCCGCCGCGAGCACCGCGAAGCCGGTCGCGATGCCGACCTGCCGGGTGTCGACCGCGGTCACCGGGATCGACGCCCGGGAGCCGGCGAGCTGGGCCGATTCCAGCGTCCCGCTGAGCTCACCGGACAGATGGATCGACACGATGGCTTCCGCGCCGTCCTTCGCCAGTTGCTCGTACGCCGCGAGGAAGACCTCCGGATTGGGTCGCGAGGTGCTGACCGGCGTCCACTCACGCAGCGCCTCGGCCAGCCGCTCGGGCGTGACCTCTTCGGCCGAGCCCTCGTCGTACGAGCGCGAACCGATGACGACCTGCAGTGGCACGACCGTGATGTCGTGCTCCGCGATCACCTCGGCCGGCAATGACGCCGTCGAGTCGGTGACGAGCGCGATGCGGGCCATGCCCCGAAATCTAGCGGAGCATTCCTAGCCCGCCACAATGTTGACGAGCTTGGGCGCGCGCACGATCACCTTGCGCACCTGCTTGCCGTCGAGCGCCTTCTGCACGGTCTCGTCGGCCAGCGCGGCAGCCTCGAGGTCGGCCTCGCTGATGTCGGGCGAGACCTCCAGGCGAGCGCGGACCTTGCCCTGGATCTGTACGACGGCGGTCACCGAGTCCTCGACCAGCAGCGCCGGGTCGACCTCGGGCCACGCGACCTGGGAGACCGACGGCTGGTGACCGAGTCGCTCCCACATCTCCTCCGCGGTGTACGGCGCCACCATCGACAGCAGCATCGCCACGGTCTCGGTCGCTTCCCGTACGGCGGGATCGGCCGAACCACAGCCGGAGTCGATGGCCTTGCGGGTCGCGTTGACCAGCTCCATGATCCGGGCGACGACGACGTTGAAGCGGTAGGACTCGACCAGGGTGGCCGCGTCGGAGATGGTCCGGGCGGTCAGCTTGCGCAGCGCCAGGTCGCCCTCGGCGACCGGGGCACCGGGCGCCGAGGTGACGTCTCCGGACAGGCGCCAGGCACGCTGCAGGAAGCGCAGCGAGCCGGCCGGGGAGACGTCGGCCCAGTCGATGTTGTCCTCGGGCGGGCTGGCGAAGACCAGGGTCAGGCGGACCGCGTCGACACCGAACTCGTCGAGCTGAGCGCCCAGGTTCACGCCATTGCCCAGCGACTTGCTCATCTTGCGGCCGTTGTTGATCACCTTGCCCTGCGACAGGTACGCCGAGAAAGGCTCGTCCCAGTCGATCAGGCCCATGTCGCGCAGCACCTTGGTGAAGAAGCGCGCATAGAGCAGGT
>JASLCW010000199.1 GCA_030151765.1 Marmoricola sp. | reverse complement strand
GCGCGAGGTAGAGCTCGAGCTTGCCGGGGAAGTGCTGGTAGAGCACGGGCTTGGAGACGCCGGCGCGATCGGCGATGTCGTCCATCGCCGCCGAGTGGTAGCCCTGGGCGACGAAGACCTCGAGCGCGGCGCCGAGAAGCTGGGCACGCCGAGCGTTGCGTGGCAGGCGGCCGCCGCGCGGTCGCTCCTCGGTCGTGCTCATGGAACCGAACCCTACTTGTTGGTACCTCGCCCCCTGTGCAGCAGGGGACGGGTGGTTTCCGGGCGGAATCGGTTGTCGTCCGCAAGAAGACCGGGGACGGGTGAACTCGCGCGCGAAAATTCCCCGAAAAGGGGGCATAACCCGGACCGCCCCTCGGGCGTTGGGGATGACGGTTATCTCTCGGTGTCTCGGGGCACCGCTGGGAATTCTGCTCGGGCGGAACCGCGTCGTATCCATCCCACCACGAATCCAGGAACGCCCCGATATGCCAAACATCGCCAGGTTCACACGTCTCCGCCCGGGCTCTCCGCCTAAGAGGCGCGCCTCTCGGGGGACCGCTCGGAAGCGGCTTCCCGCAATCGTCGCCGTCATCGGCATGATCTCCTTCTCGACCGGTGTCAGCATGGTCGTCCAGGGTTCCGCCAGTGCGGCCGCGGCTCCCAAGGTTCTGATCTGTCACGCGACCAACTCCGACAGCAACCCGTACAACGCCCAGAGCGTCGACATCAACTCGGCCAAGTTGCAGGGGCACCTCGCCCACCGCGACAACCCGGTGGAGACCTGGAAGTCGAATGGCTGGTGGAACGGCGTCTATCACCATGCGGGCGACCCCAAGCGTGACTACATCTCGGACTACCCGGGTGAGCCGCACGCGCTCGACGGCGTCGTCACCGAGGCCTTCTGCAACGCGCCGGTGATTCCGTACATGGTCGTCAACGCCAGCCTGACCGTCACCCAGGCGAACTGCGCCAGCCACGACGCCACCTGGACGACCTCGGGTGATGCGCACGTCCTGTCGATCGTCCCGGCGTCGGGAACGGTCACGCCGAAGACCGCGGCGACCACGCCCGTCAGCGCGGTCGCGACCGCCGACACGGCCAACGGCTATGCCTTCGCGGGCGGTGCGGCCACGAAGACTCTCACCGGCACGGTCGATGCCTTCGACCCGGCGATCTGCCCCGCCGGCGGCGGTGGCAAGACCGCGGTCGTTCCGCACGTGACCTTCACCGACCCCGACTGCACGGACCTCAACGGCTCCTGGATGGGCACGAACACCGCGGACATCGACTACAACGCGGTCGTGAACCCGGCAGGTGACACGATCACGGTCACGGCGACGGTGAAGGACCCCGCCACGCACGAGATCCCGGTCGGTGCCCAGACGGTCTTCGTCGACACCAACTGGACGCCGACTGATCCGGCGAAGTGTGCCGCCCCGAAGATCCAGGTCACGCCCGGTGTGGTCTTCACCGAGCCGGACTGCGTCGATGCGACCGGCTCCTGGGTCGGCTCCAACACCGCGGACATCGACTACACGCCGGTGATCGCGCCGGCCGGCACCATCACGGTGACGGCGACGGTGAAGGACGCCGCCACCCATGAGTTCGCCCCTGGGGTGAAGACGGTCTTCATCGACACCGGCTGGGCCGCGCCGACGGGTTGTACCGGTACCGGTGGCGGTCCCGTCGGGATCAAGCCCGGTGTGACCTTCACCGACCCCACCTGCTCGGACAGTTCGGGCTCGTGGGACGGCAACAACACCGCGCGGATCGGCTACACGGCCGACAAGACGGGTTCGAAGATCACCGTGACGGCGAAGGTCCTGGACCCGACGCACTTCACCTTCCTGCCCGGCGCCAAGACCAGCTTCAGTCACACCTGGGCCAAGCCCTCGGGCTGCTCGAAGGGTGGCGGCAGCACCGGAACCGGTACTGGCGTGGTCATCCCGACGGCCGTGCACTCCGGCATGGTGACCATGCCGGCCGTGCCCGCCCAGCCTCGTGACGGCTCCGCGCTCGTCGCGTGGGGCAGCGGACTGGCCGGCTTCGGCCTGGTGCTCTTCGGCACGGCCGCGCTGATCGGCGTCCGTCGCAGGATGGTCGTCTGAGCATGACCGATCCGGTGGACTTCCGCCGGGATCGTGACGGCAGCCGCGGTCGGCGACGACCGCGGCTGCTGCCGCGTCCGGGGCTGCGTGAGGACCTGCTGATCCTCGTCGGGATCGGCGTGGTCGTGGTGTGCGTCGAGCACGTACGCCGCGAGAAGCTCCGCGCCGAGCAGGCCGAGTACGTCGCCCCCGTGGTGGAGCTACCGGTCGGGGAACCGGTCCGTCGTCGTCGTACTGGACGGCGGGTCTTGCAGGCGATCGCCGCGCTGGCCCTTGCCGCGGTACTGGTCGTCCCGTGGCTCGTGCCCGGCGTCGCCTCGTCGGTCGTCGACTTCATCAACGGCGACAGTGCGACCGCCAGCGCGCCCCGGCACGTGGCCGACCCGGTGGTGCTCCCGCCGCCGGCACCGAGCGCGACGCCGTCCCGCTCCGCCGGTCCGACGAAGCAGCAGCTGCGCCGGTGGCGCACCGGCGCGGGCCGGCCGGTCAAGGTCACCGTGCCGCGCCTGCAGGTGTCGTCGTCCGTGCTCCCGATCAGCGGTAACAGCGGTGTGCTGCTGCCGCCCTCGGATCCGCAGGAGATCGGATGGTGGCAGGAGGGCCGCGAGGCGGGGGCGGAACGCGGCACGACCGTGCTGACCGGTCACACGGTGCACACCGGCGGAGGTGCCTTCGATCACCTCGACGAGCTCGTGCCCGGCGATTTCGTGACCGTGCGTACGACCAACGGCCCGTTGCGCTTCCGGGTGACGAAGGTGCACAAGTACCGCACCGGGAGCCTGGCGCAGGACGCGCGCTCGATCTTCCGGCTCTCCGGCCCCTACCGGCTGTTGCTGATCACCTGCTCGAACTGGAACGGCACGATCTACCTCACCAACACCGTGGTCACGGCGGTGCCGGCGCCGCGTTGAATCGCGCGAGCGCGTCCACGATCTGAGCGGCCAGTCCGCAATGCGGGATCGGGAGGCTGCGGCTCTGGCCTGCGGAGACGATGGTGGGGAACATCGGGAGGCTCCGCGGCGTTGTGCCGGTCCCCGCCTCCGATGGGAAGCGCCACATCAGATCGAGGAGAACCGTGTCCCTGTCGCCGCTCGTTGAGCCCGCCGCCGACCTCAGCATCGACGAGGTACGTCGGTACAGCCGCCACCTGATCATCCCCGACGTGGGCATGGCCGGGCAGAAGCGCATGAAGAACGCCAAGGTCCTGGTGATCGGCGCCGGCGGCCTCGGCAGTCCGGCCCTGCTCTACCTGGCCGCCGCCGGCGTGGGCACGCTGGGCATCGCGGAATTCGACGAGGTCGACGAGTCGAACCTGCAGCGCCAGGTGATCCACGGTCAGTCCGACATCGGCAAGTCCAAGGCACAGTCCGCCAAGGAGTCGATCCACGAGATCAACCCGCTGGTCAACGTCGTCCTGCACGAGGGCCGCCTCGACAACGACAACGTCAAGGACGTCTTCCGCGGCTACGACCTGATCCTCGACGGCACCGACAACTTCGCCACGCGTTACATGGTCAACGACGCGGCGTACTTCCTCGGGATCCCCTACATCTGGGGCTCGATCTACCGCTTCGACGGCCAGGCCTCGGTCTTCGCCCCCAACCTCGCCGACGACGCGCCCTGCTACCGCTGCCTCTACCCGGAGCCGCCGCCGCCGGGCATGGTGCCCAGCTGCGCCGAGGGCGGCGTGCTCGGCGTGCTCTGCGCCAGCATCGGCTCGATCCAGGTCAACGAGGCCATCAAGCTGCTGCTCG
>JASLCW010000194.1 GCA_030151765.1 Marmoricola sp. | reverse complement strand
CCATGGTTCAGATTCTCCTTCAGGACTGACTCAACAGTCCTGCCAGGAATCTTGACGCGCGACAGGGGCGGCCGACGGTGGCCGGCGAGCTCGAGGCCGGTGGTCCGGCGTGAGTGACGAGACGACCAACGACGACCCGATCGGCGCGCAGCTCCGCGACTTCCGGGAGCGGTACACGAACCGGCGTACGGTGCCGTGGCAGCTTCTCGACGAGGCTGAGCGGCTCGTGGCTGCGTCGGTCGAGTATCAGCGCCTGCGGTACGACCTGTCCCTGCTGACGCTCCGCGAGGAGCACGAACGTACTCTGGTGCAGCTCCGCGATCGCGTCGAGTCGCAGGACCAGCGCATCCAGAGACAGGCTCAACAGCTCGAAGAGAAGCGCGCCCTCGCCGAAGCGCGTCGCGCAGCGCAGGGCGACCAGGTTGAGGTCACCATCCGCAGTGACGGCTACCAGGACTGGTGCGTGGCCGACCTCGAGGAGATCGCCTACAGACTGCGCTGCGGCGGAGCCACCGACACCACGCATGTGTCGATGGAATCGAACCGTGCGGTCGCGCTCGTCCCGGTGCCCGAGCTCGTGAAGCTCGACCGGCCCCAACTGCCCACGAGCCAGACTAATCGGGGCATCGTCGAGACGGAGCAGCGGAAGTACGAGCCATGGAAGCTGGCCGCTCTCGCTGTCGCCCCGTTCGCGGCCGGCGCGCTACTGGCCCTGCTGCTGTTGGTGATCTTCTGATGGCCAACCAGCTGCACTCCGCGCCCGTGCTGCTCGAGCCCGACGGCCGCGTCCACGTCATCACGGACGCCGGCGGCGACTTCACCCGCTGCCCAGCCTGCGGACGCCTGATCCTGCACGGCCAGACCTGCACCTGCGGCACAACCACGGGAGGAGCCCGATGAACGACGACCAGCAGCCGATGACCGTCCACGACTACCTCGCCGACCTCACCCGCCCCCACATGCACGCCGAACCCGTCACCCAGACCTACGGCCTCACCACGGTCACCACACGGCACCGCACCAAGGTCCCGCCCCTGCTCGTGCAGCTCGAGTCCGTCGACTGGACCGACTCCGGATCCACCCGCTCCGGCACCGGCTTCGAATCCCGACCAGCCGTGCCCCTCGAGGCACTGCAGGCGCTGGTCGCGATCGACATCGAGGCCGCCCGCTGGGTCCGCGACCTCGGCGAAGACGACCCCGGCGACACGTTGGAGTGCGTCCGGCTGCTGAACGGCCTGGTCGCATCCGCGTCCTGGTGCGGCCGCGCTGGTGCTCGACGAGACGAGACGACGAAGCAGGTCACCTGCTGCACCCGGCACGCGATCGAGGCCGACGCCCGACGCTGGTGGACCCGCGCGCGGATCGTCACCGGCTGGGACACCCCGGCATGGCGGCCGGACAACACCTGCCCCGAATGCTCGGTGCGCGGGTCATTGCGGATCCGACTTGAGCAGCGGTCTGGGCTGTGTGTCGAGTGCGAGACGACGTGGGGTGCCGAGGACTACCAGGTGCTCGCCGATCACGTACGACGCGAGTCCGCGGAGGCGCGCCGGGCCGCGAAGCCTGCGCCGTGTTCGTGTGCGTGGCCACGGGCGGTGCATGACCTCGGGGCGATGTGTCCGCGGTGTGGGTCGGCGACGTGTGTCAACGCGGTGAGGGCGTTGGGGAAGCGGCGGGTGGCAGGATGACGGGTATGGCGTTCACCGAGTGGCTGCTCGATCAGGTCAACGTCGACGAGACGCAGATCAAGGCGTGGTGGGAGCGCCGTGCGCTGCGCCCGGACGGTGACGACAGCGGCGACCGCGCGCTGTACGAGCGCGCGCTGGCCGACTGCGAGGCCAAGCGGCGCATCATCGACCTGCATCCGCGCTGCGATAGGCACGATCGCCCCGGCGACGAGTGCGACGCCTGCCAACGCTGCGGAGATGGCTCGGTGTGGCCATGCGACACGCTCCTCGCGGTGGCAACGAGCTACGCCGACCGGCCCGAGTACGACGAGGCATCGCGACCGTAGCCACCTGACACCGGCCCAACCGGGGTCAGCTGGCCAGGAACTCCTCGAGTGCCCGACGTACCAGGACCGCCTCGCCGACACCCTCAGCCTCAGCACGAGCCACGAGCGCGTCCTTGGTCTGCTGGGGAACGCGAGCGTTGACGGTCGGGGACTTCGTCCCTGGCGAGGTCAGCGACGGTCGGCCCATCACGGCGCGCTGTCGTGCGGCGTTGGCGGCCACATCGCCGGCGAGGCGCTCGGCCACTTCCTCGGTGACCTTCTCGCCGTCGCGGGTGACGAGCCCGTGGTCGTCCTGGTCGAGGTCGACGTCTCCGGCGTCCTCGAAGGTGATGTTCTTCAGATCTTCGCGCTTCATGATTGCCTCCTCAGTGGTTGAGCGTTGTCGGGAATACGTGCTTGATGAGGATGATCTCTTCGCCTGTGGCGCTGCGGCTGTCGGTCACGATGATGCCGACGATGTGGAGTTCGAGGCCGCGGTCGTCGTTGCCGATCCAGTCGAGGCCGGTGACGTTGCCGTCGCTGTCGGTGGTCGCGACCGGCGTGGTGTTGTCGATGACGTACCGGGCGCGGCCCTTGGCGATCCGGTGCTTCCGGGCCGACTGGGTGAAGATCATCCGCATGACTTAATGGTGACACAACTCTCGACTTGTGTCAACACTTAATCGTGACGATCTGCGCACGACTACCGCCCAGCCGACCAGCGTTGCTTGACATTCTGCCCAGCAACACTTCAAACTCTCCCTCGATGGGTGAGGTGTGCCTACGGCACAGACCTCGCCCATTCGTCATCCCCGGACCGAAAGAAGCCCGGGAGGCGGTGACCCCCGGTGACCGCCCAACCCGCCGGCGACATGTGGCTCGACATGATCGCCACCCGCCTCGCCCCCGAAATGCGACCCCGCACCTGGGCCTCCCCCGGCGCGATGGCCGCCGCACTCGACCGTACGACGGTCCAGACCCCCGCGCTCGACCTCATCGACTCCCACCTCGTCGACGTCGCCGAAGGCCGCATCGAACGGTGCATGTTCTCGATGCCCCCGCAGGAGGGCAAGTCCGAACGGATCTCGCGCCGCTTCCCGCTGTGGATGCTCGACCGGAACCCGAACCTGCGGATCGCGATCGTGTCGTTCGGGCACTCCGTCGCACGCCGGTGGGGACGCAAGATCCGCGACGACCTCAAGGCACACCCTGAGCTCAAGCTCCGCCTCTCCGACTCCACCCGGGCCCAGGACGAGTTCGAACTCCTCGGCTACCAGGGCGGCCTGATCTGCGTCGGCGTCGAGGGTGGCCTCACCTCGCGGCCCGTCGATCTGCTCATCATCGACGACCCGTACAAGGACGCGAAGCAGGCCGACTCCAAGGCGTGGCAGCAGACGGTCCGGGACTTCTGGACCGAGGTCGCACTCCCCCGCCTCGCGCCCGGCGCGCCCGTCGTCGTCGTACAGACCCGGTGGCGCCAAGACGACCTCGCCGGGTGGCTGCAGGACGAGGGCGACGACTGGACGGTCATCAACATCGCCGCGCAGGCCGACCACGACCCGAGCAAGGGCCAGACCGACCCGCTCGGCCGCGAGCCCGGCGAGTACATGCTCTCGGCGCGGAACCGGTCCGAAGCCGACTGGGACAAGAAGAAGCGCGAGGTCGGGTCGCGGTCGTGGACCGCGCTCTTCCAGGGTCGCCCGGCCCCGGCCGAGGGCGCGATCTTGAAGCGCGAGTGGTGGCAGGAGTACGACGTCGCCCCGTGGGTCGAACGCGAGGACGGCTCCCGGATCTGTGTCGGGTTCGACGAGCTTCTGTGCTCGTGGGATCTCACCTTCAAGGACACCGAGGGCACCGACATGGTGGTCGGTCAGGTGTGGGGTCGCCGCGGTGTGGACGCCTACCTTCTCGATCAGGTGCGGGCGCGGATGGACTTCCCCCGCACGCTCAAGGAGATCCGCACGCTGGCGGCGAAGTGGCCGCAGGCGTTGCTCAAGATCGTCGAGGACAAGGCGAACGGCCCGGCCGCGATCGCGATGCTGGCCCGGTCGGTTCCCGGGCTGGTGCCGGAGGAGCCTCAGGGCTCGAAGGTTGCGCGTGCGGCTGCGGTGTCGCCGCTGATCGAGGGCCGGAACGTGTGGCTGCCGTCGCCAGAGATCGCGGCGTGGGTGGGTGGCTTCGTGGAGGAGGCCGCCGCCTTCCCCAACGGGACGCACGACGACCAGGTCGACGCGTGTACCCAGGCGCTGAACCGCCTCATCATCCAGCCGCTGCTCACGGGCAATGACGTGCTGACTGCCGACGAGTTCGATGACGAACTCGCCGGCTTCTCGATCAGCCCGCTCTAGGCGTCGTCTGCAACACGTTCGACCGATCGCCACTCGCCCGGAGCGTAGGCGCCGATCGTGTTGTCGACGCTCATGCTTCCCGCGACCTCCGACACAAACAGGTGGCCATCGGCCACATACACCATCTCGCCTTTGGGGTGGACCTTCTCCTTCGGGTCACTCGAAGTCTTTCGGGTCAGCACCACACGGATCGACATCTCGCTCATCACCTTTCGTCTGGCCCTCGTGGGCAGTCGGTCGACTCACGGTACTGACCACCTCCGACACGACCAGATCTCGACGTCTTGGAAGGTGGTGACGCCTCGTGTCGCTCATCGACTCGCTGACCTCCGGCGCCACCCTGGTCGAATCTCTCGCCAACATCGACGAGGCCCAGGCCGCGCAGCTGCGCACCGAGCTCGAAGGCGCCGACCTCACCATCGAGCACCTGCAGGAATCCATCGCCGACCTCGAGCTGATGCTCGAGGACCGCGGCTGGGTCCGGATGGGCATGTGGGCCGACCACGAGTTCACCCGCGCCGGCCTCGAACGCTCCGCCCGCATGTGTCGGGCGATGATCCTCGCCAACCCGCTGATCCGGCGCGCGATGTCACTGCGTACGGCGTACGTGTGGGGCGGCGGGGTCGTGATCTCCGCGAAGGCCCAGGGCGGCGAAGCCGGAGAGCAGAACGTCAACGCACTGATCCAAGACTTCATGGACGACCGGGCCGTGCGCAAGGAACTCACCGGCGCCGGCGCGCGGGAAACGAACGAGCGGACCCTGGGCTCGGACGGCAACCTGTTCTGCGCGCTCTTCACCGCCCCGAGGACTGGCCGTGTGCAGCCGCGGATGATCCCCCTTGAGGAGATCACGGCGATCATCAAGAACCCCGAGGACCGATCCGAGATCTGGTTCTACAAGCGGGTCTCTGTTGATGGCGCTGGCCGCGTCACGACGACGTACCACCCCGATGTGGACTATCAGCCTGCCGTCCGGGTGAAGACCTTCGGGTCGTACAACGACGGCGACTCGACGTTCCTGGCGACCATCGGCGGCGCGACCATCGACCCCGGCGAGGTGCTGTGGGACGCGCCGATCCTGTCCGGGAAGGTGAACGCGCTGGCGAACTGGGACTTCGGGATCGGCGACATGTTCGCCGCTATCGCGTGGGCTCGCGCGTACAAGGAGTTCCTCGAGGACTGGGCGAAGCTGGTCAAGGCGCTGTCGCGGTTCGCGTGGCGTGTGACCGCTCCGCGGAAGGGTGCCGCGCAGAACGCGGCGCAGCGAATCGCAGCCCAGACGACCGCCTCTACGTCGCCGCGTGACCGGCTTGCCGATGACGGGCCGGTCGGGCAGACCGCGTCGATGACTGGCGCGATGCTCGAAGCGATCCCGAAGACGGGCGCGACGATCGACTCCGCGTCGGGGAAGCCTCTGGCGGCCATGGTGGCGTCTGGCACCGATGTGCCGGTGACGATGCTGCTCGCTGACCCTGGTGTGACCGGGGCGCGGGCCACCGCGGAGACGCTGGACACTCCCACCGAGTTGATGGCCGGTCTGCGGCGCGACTGGTGGACCGAGTTCCATGAGCGGCTGTTCGACTACGTGATCGACGCTGCTGTGAAGGCCCCGCAGGGTCCGCTGACCGGCACCATCGCGCGAGACGAGTGGGGCCGCACGGTGGTCACGCTCGACGGGGACACGTCGCGGTCGATCGAGATCTCGTGGCCTGACCTGACCGACACGCCGATCGACCTGATGATGAAGGCGATCCAGGCCGCCGACGACATCGACAAGCTGCCGCCGCTGGTCATCGCGAAGCTCGTGCTCGCCGCCTTCCAGGTCTCCGACGCGGACGAGATCATCGCGGACCTGACCGACGAGAACGGCGGCTTCAAGGATCCGCGTACGACGGCCGGGCAGGTCGCCGTCGACAAGTTCAACGCCGGCGAAGACCCTGCCGCCGCAGTCTGATGGCCTACACCCCGACCACTCGCCGCCTGGTCAATGGGATCCGGGCCGACGTGAACGCGATCGCCGACGCCCAGGTGCGTGACCTTGTCGCCGCGTGGGTCGCGGCGTGGAACGAGATCGCGCCTGATCTCAACGCGGTGCTCCTCGAACTCCTCGTGTCGGGTGAGCGAGTCTCGCGGGCGAAGCTGCTTCGGTCGCAGCGGCTGCTGCAGACCCTGATGGTCATCCGTGACCATCTCGATCAGCTCGCTCTCGAAGGGCGGACCCGGATTGTCGGTGACCTTGACCGGGTGATCGAGGTCGCCGGTGGCGCGCAGGCCAGCGTGATCGACTCCCAGCTGCCGCCCGGCGGGTCGCATCTGCTCGACCTGCGGGACTGGTCACGGATGGACCCGGCCGGGATCGAGGCAATCGTTCGCCGCACAACGCAGCAGATCACCTCCGCCTTCAACCCGCTCTCCGCGTCCGCCGACCGCGCGGTACGGCGCGAGCTCATCCGGGGGTACGCCGCCGGGACCAACCCCCGCGCAACCGCGGCGCGAATCATCGCCCGCACCGAAGGCCAGTTCAACGGCGGACTCACCCGCGCGCTGCGTATCGCTCGCACCGAGACACTCGATGCCGCCAGGGCCGGAGCGCTACTCGGCCGGATGCAGAACGCCGACGTACTGCAGGGCTGGATCTGGTGCTGCGAGCTCGGCCCGACCTCCTGCTCAGCATGCATCGCCATGCACGGCACCGTCTTCGCGCCCGAGGATCCCGGGCCGTTCGATCACCCCAACGGCCGATGCACCTCGGTGCCGCTCACGAAGTCGTGGGCCGACCTCGGGTTCGACGAGCTCGAACCGGACTACGCATTCCAGACGGGCCCGGAATGGTTCGCAGACCAGGCCGAACCCACCCAGCGGCAGATCCTCGGACCGGCCCGCTATTCGGCCTATCAGTCCGGCCACTACCCGCCGACGGCGTGGGCTGAGACCAGGCACAACGACGGCTGGCGCGACAGCGTGCAGGCGACGAGGGCACCGCGTCAGAGCGGCGGCCGCACCTCATCCGGTTCTGCCGCGTAGGCCCGCGCGTCGCATCGCACGCACGTGTGGACCTGATCCAGCGTCCCGGCCGCGGTCACGACGTACGACGGCACGAACTCGTGCCGCCGGTCTGCGGCCGCATCGCAGTCGCCGTCGTCGTACCCCACCCCTCGAACCTACCCGCGCACATCACAGGAGGCCGCCGCATGGCTCATCAGACCATCACCGAGGCCGCGCGCGGCGCCACGCCCGCAACCCCTGTTGACGGTAAGCCTGGCCGGTTCCTCATCCAGCTGATCGACGCTGGGTGGGGCGCCTCGGGCTACTACAGCGCCGATGTCCTCGAGGCCGCCGCGAAGGCGAAGGTGTGGCCCAAGGGCACGCACATGTACCTCGACCACCCGCATGCAGACGGGTCCGGGATCGACGATCGCGGGAACCGGTCGGTGAAGGATCTGGCTGCGGTGCTCGATGAGGACGCCCGCTACGACGCCACTCTGGGCTCGCTCGTCGCTGAGACCGAGGTCTTCAGCCTCTACCGTGAGCCGCTGTCCCAGATGGCCGACTCGATCGGCGTCTCGGTACGAGCCTTCGCTGACGCGTCGTACGGCGAGGCTGAGGGTCGGCGAGGCCTGATCGTGTCGGAGCTCGTCGAGGGCCGGTCGGTGGACTTCGTCACCAAGGCCGGTCGGGGCGGGAAGATCCTGCAGGTCATCGAGTCCGCCCGCGCCGCGCAGGAAGGCGCGACCGCGAATGACACTCGCGACGCGCTCGATGCCGCGCTCACCGATGAGTACGGCGGCGAGAAGGTCTGGGTCTACGTCCGCGACTTCGACGACACCAACGTCTGGTACCGCCGCAACGACGACAGCGGCGACAGCGACCTGTTCCAGCTCGCCTACACGATCGACGACGGCCTCAACGTCACCTTCTCCGGCACACCTATCGAGGTCCGCGTCCAGACGACGTACGTCCCCGTCGCAGCCGACTCCAACGAGCCGGACGGCGACACCACGGTCGACGAATCGTCGGCCACCACACCTGTCCCGGGCCATCCGGCCGGGCAATCCACCAACCCGAAGGAGCCCACCATGGGAACCATTCAGGTCGACGAGGCGGACTACCGCCGAGTCACCGAGGCAGCCGGCCGGGTGCAGACGCTCGAGTCCGAGCGTGACGCAGCCGTGACGCGTGCCGAGACCGCCGAGAGCGAGCGTGACGCCGCCGTCACCCGCGCCGAAACCGCGGAGAGCACCCTCGCGACCCGTGACCGTGGTGTCGCGATCGCGAAGCTGCTCAAGGACGCCACCGAGTCGGCCGGCGGAGTCGAACTCAACGAGTTCGAGCGCGCCGGCATCGTGTCGCGTGCGGTCATCAAGGACGGCGTCCTCGACGAGTCGGCCACCTCGACTGCCTTCAACGAGGCCGTCGCGAAGGTCGCCGAGTCCCACGGCAAGGGCCGTCCCCGCGGCCTCGGCGGCAAGGTCGCATCGACCGTGACCGACACGGCCACGGTCGACGAGTCCGTGTTCGACGAGCTGGACGCGCTCGCGTTCGGCGCCATCGCCACCCAGGAGGCCTGAGCCATGGCGAAGAACCAGGTGTTCGCACCTCACCGCACCCGCTCGCTGCCCGTCGCTGACGGCACGGTGTCCGGCGCCCCCGTGATCGTCGGCTCCATCGTCGGCGTCGCCCTCACCGACAAGGGCAAGGGCGGCAACGCTGCCGGCAACGCCACCGTCGCCCTCGACGGCGCGTGGGACCTGCCGGTCGGCACCACGACCGCTCTCGCCGTCGGCGCGAAGGTCTACATCGTCACCGCCTCGGGCGCGCTGACGACGACCGACAACTCCGGCGCGAACCCGCTGTTCGGGTACGCGCTCGAGCCCAAGGGAACCAGCGCTGGCCAGGTCATCGCTGTCGAGATCGCCCAGGTCTGAGGAGGCCAATCACATGACCAGCAACCAGACCTCGGCCGCGGCCGAGGCATCCCGCTACATCGGCGCATCCGGCTACCACCGCCGGATGCAGTCCGAGTCGCACCGTGCCCGCGTCGCCGCGGTCGCCAAGCTGTTCGCCGAGGCCGGTCGTGGTGACCGTCTCGCCCAGATGGAGTTCCACGAGCTCATGGGCGGTCGCGGTGCACGGTTGCAGGCGAACGAGGCGATGTCGACCTCGGACTTCCCGCTGCTGTTCGGCGACTTCCTGAACCGGTCCCTCGCGGCCCGGTACGCCGTCGCCAAGCCCGTGTGGCAGCGGTTCGCCCACCGGCAGGTCGTCCGCGACTTCCGCCCGGCCAAGATCCTCGACTTCTGGGGCGGCGCCGGTGTGCTCGACCGAGTCGCCGAGCTGGCCGAGTACCCGGCCAAGGCGTTCTCCGAGGCCGAGTTCACGACCACGCTCGCCAAGTACGGCGACCGGCTGCAGTGGTCGTGGGAGGACCAGATCAACGACGACCTCAACGCGTTCTCCCGCGCGCCTGCCGCGCTCGCCCAGGGCGCGATCTCGACCGAGGAGTACGTCGCCACGTCGGTGCTCTGCGGTGCGGCAGGACCGAACGCGGCCCTGTTCGCGTCGGTCGACAGCAAGCCGCTGACCACGGAGAACCTCGAGGCGGCGTACCAGTCGATCGCGGACGTGTTCGACGAGGACGGCAACCCGATCGACATCGGGAACCCGGTGCTCGTGGTCCCGCAGGCGCTGTCGCTGACCGCGCAGAACATCATCCGGGTCACGCAGTTCCAGTCCCAGACCGGCAACGGCAACGGGCAGGTGCGGCGCGAGGTGTCGGGCAATGGCCTGACCGTGACGCCCGAGGTCGTGGTCAACCGGTGGCTGACCGCGATCAACAAGGACACCAAGGCCTCCGGGACCTGGTACCTCCTGCCGGACCCGAACGGGATCCGGCCGGCGGTCTACCAGACCTTCCTGCAGGGCTACGAGTCCCCGGACCTGCGGGTCAAGGCCGACGCCGGCATGGCGCTCGGCGGCGCGCAGATCGACCCCGCCGAGGGGTCGTTCGAGCGGGACGACGTCCAGTACCGGATCCGTCACGTGGTCGGCGGCAACACCGGCTTCAAGGACGCCGTCTACGCGTCCACCGGCAGCTGACCGGCTGACCCGGACATAGTCGGAGAGGAGGAGCCGTGGCCTACGACCCTGAGACCCCCGAGGGTCAGGTGCGGCTCCTTCTCAACGACGTCGACGCGTCGCCAGTGTTCACTGACGACGAGATCACCGCGTTCCTCGCCATCGAAGGCGGGAACGTCAAGCGCGCGGCCGCGCAGGCGATCGACACGAACGCCGACAACGAGGTGCTCGCCTCGAAGGTGCTGCGCACCCAGGACCTGCAGACCGACGGAGCGAAGCTCGCCGATGCGCTCCGCAAGCGCGCGCAGTCACTCCGCGACCAGGCGATCGCCGACGAGCAGGCCGAGGGGTACTTCGAGATCGTCGACACGATCCCCCGCGACTGCCGCCCCGAACTCAGCGGCTGGTAACCGATGCCCCGCCCAAGTCGTTCGTTCGGCCGCCCGGGCACCCGGGTGATCCCGGACCGGTGGAACACCGACCACGCCCCCGTCGCCGCCGCGACGATGCGCGCCCTCGTGTCCCTGCGGCACGACGCCGGCGCGACCACCAAGACCTACACGCCGTACGACCCGGCGAACCCTGACAACACCGGCCGCACGACGTACGACGCCGCATCGCCGTACGCCACCGATGTGCCGGCGCGGATCCAGGGCCTGCGGGAGATGACGACCCGCGGCAACCAGGCGACGGCCGAGGAGTCGCTGCGGGTCAGCGGCTACCTCGTCACGCTTCCCCTCGATGACCTGGTCGACCCGACCAGCCCAACCGACGAGCCCCAGCGGGGCAGCCTGATCGCCACCGGCGACATCGTCACCGTCATCAAGTGCGCCGACCCGCTCCTCCTGCTCCCCGGCACCGAGCTGCACGTCACCGACATCGTCCGCGGCACCGAGCGGTGGGAACGCGACCTCTTCTGCGAACTCGTCGACACCACCGGAGGAGGCGTACGCCCATGAGCGTCTTCACTGTGCATATCAACGCCCGGCAGCTGTCCCGCCTCGGGTCGCAGCTGACCGAGGCCAGTGTCGTTGTCGCCGAGCGCACCTCGGCGGCGGTGCGGAAGACCGCGATGGACATCGAGGCGACCGCCAAGCAGCTCGCGCCCGTCGACACGGGGTTTCTCCGCTCGTCGATCAGTACGACGGTCCGCGGCCGCGGAGTGAGCACGACGGCGGTGGTCGGACCCACCGCGGAGTACGGCATCTACCAGGAGCTCGGCACTTCGCGGATGGCTGCGCACCCGTACCTCGCGCCGGCGTTCGACCAGAAGATCCCCCAGCTGCAGCGGGCTCTGACCCAGGTCGTCGGGCGCATCTGACATGGCTGATCCCTCGGTGATCGCTCGTGACGCGGTGGCTGCCGCCGTCAGGGCCCGCCTTGAGGCCGAGGTGTCGAGTGTGCGCGGCTACGACCTCGAGGCGATCGACGTGCCGCTCATCCCGGGCTCGGGCAGCCGGGCCGAGCCCTATTGGGTGTTCACGCCGATGCCCGGTACGCCGTCCGGGGAGGACGACCTCGCGGACACGGTCGTCGATCTTGAGTTCCTGTTCCAGGTGACCTGCGCAGCCGCCGAGCTGATGGATCTGATGACGCTCGTTACGCGAGTCGATGCCGCGCTGTTCCGGTGGTCGGCGACGATCCCGGGCCTCTCGTGCGGACGGTTCAAGCCCCCGGCGGGATATCAGCCGCCGGCGCTGCTCGACCGGACCGTGCAGCCGCACCGGCCCTATGTGCCGCTGCAGTACACCGCGCGGATCTTCACCGCCTAACCCCACCCCTCTCCCCTCGCAGCGCCTCACCGATCGGTGGCGGCGCGGAAGGAGCCTGCCCATGTCCACGAAGTTCGTCGAGGTCTATGCCACCGAGACCGGACGCAAGCAACGCGTCCCCGAGCACTTCCTGACCCACCCGATTCTCTCGCGCGGCCTCAGCCTCACCCCGCGCGAGACGGCCGCCAGCGACCACGCATCCGACGACGTCGACAAGCCGGCCACCCGGTCGGGCCGACGCACCGGCCGCGCCAAGGCGCCGACCGGAGAAGCACCCACCCCCAACGAGTCCCCGTCCAGCGGGGAGGAGGAGTAACACCATGCCCCGCTCACTGGCTGACGGCAAGACCAAGCTGACCTTCCTCACGACCAAGCCCGCCGACCCGGAGAGCCCGACCGACGTCGAGCTCAACGCCGGCATCGACGCCTCGTGCAACGTCCTCGCCTCCGACTTCACCTGGGGTGCGACCGACTCGGACAAGGTCCAGGAGAAGGCGCTGTGCACCAAGAACAATGCCAACGCCCTCGGCCCGTCGAACTACCAGGCCGGCGTCACGCCGTTCCGCGAGTTCGACTCGACGAACCCGGGCCAGCCCGACCCCGTCGCGGACCTGGTGTTCGCGGCGATGCAGGCCAAGGGCACCGAGCTCTGGGGCTATGCCCGTCGTACGGGCAAGGACGCCAAGGAGGCATGGGCTGCCGGTGACGAGATCTTCTTCGGCGCCCACGTGCTCACCGACTCCCCTGCACCCCCGCAGGATCTCGGCGGCTACATCAAGTACCGCGTGCCGATGGAGCCGCAGGAGGGCTACGAGTTCATCACCGTGGGCTCCGGCGCCTCGGCGTGGGTGGCCACCCACGCGTACGTCCTCAACGACGTGGTGACCGTCTCCGGGAAGACGCTCAAGTGCACGACCGCGGGCACCTCGGGATCCAGCGCCCCCACCCCGCCCGCGACGGTCGGCGGAACCGTGCTCGACGGCTCCGCGATCTGGACTCGCACCGCCTGAGGCGAGTCCCCCTCGACGTGAGGGGTCGGTTGCGTGGTCGCGCCGGCCCCTCACCTCCACCGCATCACCCAGCGACCACACCAGCACGAAGCGACCACAACCCAGCGACCACAGGAGCACCCCATGACCGACGAATCCCTCGCCAGCAACCCCATCGCCGACAACGAGGCGGCGCCGAACACGATCGCGCGTGACGTCGTCGCCGCCGCGACCGGGCTGGCCGCCAACGCTGTCGAGACGCTGCTCTCGTTCGAAGAGATCATGTCGTCGGCCCGACGCGTACGCCGTACCGCATGGATCTGTTTGCGGGGTGACCTCGAAGAGCGCCGCAACGAGATCCTCACCGAGCTCGCGGGGCTCGTCGACGAGGACGGCAACATCGTCTCCGAAGGCGAGGAGGCGCTCGCTGACCAGTCCCAGGCCACCGCGCTGCTCGACGAGTTGAAGGTCGTCGATGGCGAGATGCAGACGGCGATGCGCAAGGTCGTGTTCGAGGCCATGCCCGAAGACGAGTGGGAGGCCTTCGAGAAGGCCAACCGCAAGCCGTCGGGTGAGGCCAAGGACTACAGCGACTACAAGCGGAAACTGATCGCCCGCTGTGCTGTCGAGCCGACGTTCACCGAGCAGCAGGTCCGGCAGATGCAGGGCAAGCTTGGTCCCTCGCAGCTCGACGAGATGTTCAACCGCGCCTTCGAATCCAACATGCAGGGCGGCATCGACATCCCAAAATTGCCGAGCTTCTTGCTCGCCCAGAAGCCCGCCTGATCCTCGACGAGCTTCGGCTCGCCCGGTCGCTGTCGACGCCGCCGTCGGCGTTGCGTGGCCGGATCCGGGAGGTCACCTACGTGTACGACGACCCGGAGCACCCGGACCGGCCCACAGGGCATCTCGAGGCTGCCCTGTGGACCCCTGCTGATCGGGCGCTGCTGCTGGCGCTCGGCAGGCACGAGGCGACTCTCTGCCCGGGCTGCGGTGAGCCGAAGCACATCGCCTGGCACTCGTGGATGGATGGCGAGTACCACGCGCCGACGGCGGTCTGTCATGGCTGCACGGCGATGAAGGGCACGCAGGTGGCGTACGTGCAGCTCGAGCGGTACGCCACCGACGCTGTGCTCGATCGGCTCCCTCCGTTCGTGTTCGGCGAGACCACGACCGAGTTGGACGTCTCCACCTCGTCGACGTAGCTCGCCCCCAGCCGTCACCCGTCCTGCCCGCCCCTTGTAGCCCGTGGCCGGAGGTGACCAGGCGTGTCGTCTGTCGTGCGTTCGGTCTCTGTCCGGCTCTCAGCGGAGACCTCGGCGTACATCGCGAAGATGCGCGGCGCCGCGGCTGTCACCGAGTCCTCGGCCGCGACCATGTCGCGGTCCTTCTCCCGGCACTCGGCCGAGGCTCAGGAATCGCTGAACAAGCTGCAGGCAACGGCGGCCCACGTCGGCAAGTGGGTCGGCCTGTCGGTGGCTGGCGGGATGATCCTGGCGGCGAAGTCCTCGGCGGACTTCAACGCCGAGATGGCGACGGTCAACACCCTCGCCCACTCATCGCCGGCCACTGCCGCGAAGCTCCGCAATGCCGCCCTCACCGTCGGCACAGCGTGGGGCTACACCGCCAACCAGACCGCCGATGCGCAGCAGGAACTCGTCAAGGCGGGCATCTCCACCAAGGACATCCTCGGGGGCGCGCTCAAGGGCGCCCTGTCTCTCGCGGCCGCTGGGCAAACTGATGTGGCGTCGGCGACCGAGTACGCCGCCGCGGCGATGACGCAGTTCCGGTTGAAGGGCAAGGACGTCCCCCACATTGCCGACCTGCTGTCGGCCGGAGCGGACAAGGCACTCGGCTCGGTCACCGATCTCGGGTACGGCCTCTCGCAGGCCGGTACGACGGCCCACCAGGCAGGCCTCACGATCGAGCAGACCACAGGTGTGCTCGCGGCATTCGCGCAGGCCGGTCTCACTGGTGAGCGCGGCGGCACCGCTTTCAAGCAGATGCTGCTCAAGCTCGAGGCGCCGTCGAAGAAGGCCCAGGGCCTGATGGACGAGTATCACCTGTCGCTGTACAAGGCGAACGGGCAGATCAAGTCCATGCCGGAGTTCGCCGACAACCTGCGCAAGTCGTTCGGCGGGTTGGAGCCGGCGCAGCGGAACTTCGCGTTGGCTGCGATCTTCGGGGCGCGTGCGGTGCAGTCGGCGAACATCATGATGGCCGAGGGCGAGAAGGGCATCGCTCGCTGGATCCGGCGTGTGGACGATCAGGGCTTTGCGGCGCACCAGGCGTCCGGCAAGCTCGACTCCCTCAAGGGAGACCTGCAGAAGCTCAAGGCCGAGGGGCTGCACGCTCTGATCGACCTCGGTGACGGGTCGCAGGCGCCGCTGCGGAAGCTGGCGCAGAACGTTACCAAGTGGCTGCATGGTGCGATTGCTCGGGGCGATCTGAAGCGGTGGGGCAACGACGCGGCTGCGGCGATGCAGCGTGTCGCGGATGTGGCCGGGACGGTCGGCAGCGGGCTCGCCCCTGTGGCGAAGTTCGTGGGCCGGATCGTCGAGGACTTCACGAAGCTCCCGGCGGGTCTGCAGAAGGTCATCCTGACCGGTGCGGTTGTTGGGTACGCCGCGAAGAAGACCGGCGTGCTCGACCTTGCGACGAGCCTTCTGGGCCGCGGCAAGAAGGGCAGCGGCCTGACCGGCCTGGCAGGACGCGCCGGCGTGGTGCCGGTGTTCGTCACCAACCCCGGCTTCGGTGGTCCTGGTGGCTTCGGCGGCGGCGGTCCGGGCGGTGGCCCGCGGCCTCCGATCGTGGATCCCCGCAACCCTGGCGAGGCGTGGAACATGCGCAAGCTGTTCCCCGGCGCCGCGCTCGACGAGGTCGGCATGAAGCACGTGCTGACGAAGGCGTTTGGCGCCGGCGAAGCACTCGGGTTCACGGGCTGGGCGAAGCTCGCGGGCCGTAGCCTCCTATCGCCTGTGGCGTGGTTCGGCAGCCAGCCAGACACCCGCACGCCGAAGGGTGTGCAGGACCCGCTCATCATCGCGCTGAACCGGATCCTCGGGCTCGGGTCGAAGAACGGGAATCCCGCGGGCGCGATGGGGCAGGTCGACAAGCTCGTCGGGACGAACCCTGCCGCTGCGCTGAGTGTGCTCAAGCGGACCGCGAAGACGGCGGGAATGCCGTGGGCGGATGCGAAGACCATCCCGGCATTCAAGAAGTGGATCGACCAGATCCGCGAGGCCACCCAGCGGCAGAAGGGTCTCAACGACCTTCTTCTCGCCCCGGCCCTCCCGGAGTACACGAAGCGGCTCAAGTCGCTGCCTCCGGTCGTGCAGACCGCGGTCACGACCCCGGGCGCGATCGAGTCGTTCGGCGACATCCGCCGCCTCAAGCGGCAGTACGACCTGACCCCGCGGCAGGTCCGCACGCTCGTCGACCTCACGATGGGCAGCGCGCTCACGGATCTGCAGCGGCTGCGGAACCAGATCGACGGGCTGCACGACAAGACCGTCACCGTCACCGTCGCGCTGGCCGGCGCCGCGCACGAGCGCAACGTCCGCAACCAACTCCCTTCACTCGACGGCAACGGTGCGGACGGTACGACGGTCCCCAAGACCGGACGCGGGTACGCCGACCGGCACCTCTACCTGCTCGCCGACGGCGAGGAGGTCATCTCCAACCGCCACGGGCAAGCCGACCGGCACCGCGGCCTGTTGAAGGCCATCAGCGGCAACCGGCTCGCCAGCGGCGGCACCACGGGTGGCCGGTTCTGGCCGACCTCCGGGTTCGGGCTCCTCGGCAACCGCACCAGCCAGCCCGCGCCGACGAAGATCCACATCGACGGTGTCGGCACCTTCACCGTCACCGCGGTCGACGTCAACCGTGCCAAGTTCATCGCCCGCCTCTCCCACCAGACCCTGCAGGAGAAGCACGCCGACCGGCTCGCTGAACTTCAGGCGCAGCAGCACGTTCGCGACGTGCAGAAGTCCCTGACCGAGATGACCGGGAAGAAGGGCCACCGGCACCTCAAGCTCACCGGGCTGGACCGGAAGGCCGCCCTGGCTGAGCTCGCCGCGGCCAAGGACGATCTCAAGTCGATCCGGAACCACTCCGACGCGATCAAGGAAGCGATCCAGCAGGCCGCCGAGGCGCAGAAGCAGGCGAAGGCCGATTCGCTCTCCGGCGTACGGGGCAGCCTCGATCTGTTCTCCCGCGGCAACTCTGCCGCCGGGGCGCTCTCCTCGGCGACCCGCATGGTCAACGACATCCAGACCTACGGCCAACTCCTCGGACAGCTGCGAAGCAAGAACGTCTCCCCCGTCCTGCTCGACCAGATCGTGCAGCACGCCAACGGCGGGGACTTCGCCGGCGCGATCCGCCTCATGCGGTCGCTCCTCGCGAATCCGTCGATCCTCGCGCAGGTCAACTCCGCGTTGGGCCGGTACGGGACGGTGACCAACCAGGTCGCCAACCTCACCTCAGACCCACGGTTCGGCAACGGGAAGGCGTGGGCTGGCGCCTCGCAGGTCGTGAACTCGAAGACCATCCAGTTCAACTTCGCGCAGAACCCCACCGCGCTGCTCGCCGAGATGCAGCGGGTCATCCAGCACTACGTGCAGGTCGAGCTCGGGAAGGCGGCGGGCTGACATGCCGGTACTCGTCTCCTCCGGCGCCGACTTCGTTGAGGAGTTCGGCGACCAGACCACCCGCGCGTTCCTCGGCGACTCGGGGATCGTGTGCAACGACCCGGCCGGCGACTCCGAGGGGTGCGTGTGGACGTGGTCGAACACGAACGCGTGGGGCCCGAAGCCCGACCCGCGTGAGCAGACCGGCGACCGCTCCTTTGCCGACGGCCAATGGGATGCGACGGCGTACTACAACGCCCGCACGCTGCAGTTCACCGGCCAGGTGCGCGCCCCCGACCATGTCGCACTGCACGTCGCCGAGCAGCGGCTGCGGGACGCGGTCGGCCTGAACCGGTTCGTGTTCCGCGTGACCGAGCCAGGGTTCGACGGCTGGTGCCTGATGCGGCAGTCCGGGCAGGTGCTGTGGACCGAGCAGACGCAGCGCAGCGCGTCGTACTCGATCAGCCTGTACGCCCCGGATCCGCGGATCTGGTCGTCGCTGCAGCGCACCTTCACCGTGGCCTTCCCGGCCGTGTCCGGCGGTCTGATCCTGCCGGTGACGGCGCCGTTCGTGATCGCTGCGACGGTCTCGGCGAACAGCGCCTCTCTCGGCAATCCCGGCTCGGTGGCCGCACCGATCCGCGCGCGGCTCGATGGGCCGGTGACAACCGCCGAGATCTCCATCCAGTCACTGACCGGCGTGTCGTCGCTGCAACTCGCACGGCCCGAAGGCGGTGCCCTGTTGGCGGCCGGCGAGTGGCTGCTGATCGACACCGACACCCGGCAGGTGCTGCTCGGCGGTACGTCCTCGCGCCGCTCCTGGGCCTCCGGCGCATTCCCGGCCGTGCCGCCCGGCGGCGCCCTGCTCGTGCTCACTGGCGCCGGGACCGGGCAGCTCACCGGCGAGTACGCCGCCGCCCGCCTCTGACCCTTCCCGTCTCTGATCCCTCTTGAGGAGGCTCGACCATGCCTGATGGTGTCGCGCTCTGGTTCAACCAGGTGCCCTACGACGCAGCCGCGCTCCGGCAGCTGGTCGGCGGCCTGGTCGCCTCTGGCGGCCAGCTTCTCCCTCGCCCCGGGAAGCGGCCCGGCGTCGGGCTCGAGGTCACCGTCGGCGGGACACCGGAGTCCGCGGTCATCCAGCCTGGCTGCTGTGTGGTCGGCGACGGTACGACGACCGCGTACCCGGTCACCCTCCCGGCCGCGGTCTCGAAGCCGCTCGCGGCGCGCCCGGCCTCCGGGCAGTCACGCGTCGACCTGGTCATCGTCCGCGTGTACGACACCGACGTGCACGGCACTACCGCGCTGCGTGAGGTCGACGTCGAGGTCATCACGGGCACCCCCTCGGCTGGCACCCCCACCGTCCCAACCCTCCCGGCCGGCGCCCTCCGCCTCGCGCAGCTGGCCGTGCCCGCGTCCGGAACAGTCGCCGTGTCGAACCCCGCCCAACGCACCGCCGGCCCTGGCGGCATCATCCCCGTCGCAGGCACCACCGAGCGCGCAGCGATCGTGTCGCCATACAACGGCCTCGTCATCTACCGCGAAGACGTCGACATCTACGAGGGCCGCATCGCCGGAACATGGGTGCCCCTCACGGACTCGGCATGGATCCCGCTCTCCTACAAGTCCGGGTACTCCAACCCCGGATTCGGCAACACCCCCGCCTACAAGATCCTCGCCGGCGGCGACACCCTGCTGTCCGGGATCATCGGGAAGAACACCGGCAACCTCGCCAACAGCCAGATCATCCTCAGCCTGCCGTCGGGGTCACGACCGAACATCGTCCAGTACCTCGCCGCGCAGGGGTCCGGCAGTTCCACCGTCCCGCTGCGGGCCGAGGCCGCCGGAGACATCGTCCTCAACGCCAACCCCTCAGCCGCCACCACGTGGGTGTCGATCGACGGCTGGCGTCTCCGGACCGCCACCTAGGCCACGGAGCCCCGGCATGACCTCCATGGTCGAAGACGCACTCACCTCGAGCCGCCTCGAGCTGCCCACCCGGCCGGCCGCCGAGGTGGTCTGGTGGCTCTGTGACCTCGTCACCGGACTGGTCCTCACCGAGCTCCCGATCCAAGCCGACACCCTCCGCGTGCAGGTCGCCTCCGAAGACACCGCCTCTCTCACCCTGCCCGTCTTCGACCCGCGGTGCCCCGTCGACTGGAACACGATGCTGGCACCGGGCCGCACCATGCTCGTCCTCACCATCGACAACGCGCCAGTCCAAGCATGGGCCGTCCTCGAAGCACAGATCGGCGACGTCACCGTCCCGATCACCGCGATCACCCTCGAGACCTGCCTGGCCCGCACGAACGTGCCCGAGCTGTACGCCACGATGGACGAGGGCGACCAGGCCGCCGCCTTGTGTGTGCCGGCCGTCCTCAGCTTCGGGTTCTACGTGCTGCACGCGCAGACCGGGAAGGTGTCCGACGCGTCGTACGACGCCACCGAAGACCGGAGCATCCTGCAGGCCCTCACCGACCTGATGGGCGCCGAACGCGGCCCGGAGTTCATGGTCGACGTCGCCTGGAACGCAACCCAGACAGGGTTCGACAAGCGCATCCACATCGGCCCCCGGATCGGCGCCGACCGGCCCGACGTGGTGTTCGATCTCGACGCCGCGGGCCGCGGCAACATCATCTCCTACCAGCGAACCCCCTCGTACATGGTCGGGAAGGGCGCGACGGTCGTCACCGGCGTACTCGACGGCGGCGGGAGCTCGCGGGTGATGACCGACCCTCAGGTCTCCGACCTGGTGGCCGCCGGATGGCCGCGCTGGGAAGAGCGCGCCTCCTTCGCCATCGACGCGAACAGCACCGACGACGAAGACTCCCAGCTCATGCGCCGCACCCGCGGCCGACTCACGCAGCGGCAGGGCGGCACGGTCACCTGGCAGTTCGTCACGGACCCCGCCGGCGCGGCTCCGATGCCCGGCCGTGACTTCGCCGAGGGCGACACCGTCCGCATCGACATCGCGCCGCAGGGGCAACGCGACCCGTCCGGTGGCTCGGGATCGGTCCGGGTCGCTGGCTACGAGATGTCGTGGCCCTCGCTGCAGACCACCCCGCTCGTGTGGGCAGACCCCGACGATCCCAACTCGGCTCGATGAGGAGACAACACTGATGGTGAACCTGCCCGCCGATGGATCTGGATCCGGACCGCGCAACGATCTGCGGCAGCTGATCCGAGACGTCGCCGAACTCAAGGCCCGAGTGGCGCAGCTCACCTCATCGTCTCGCCAGTCCGAAGCGATGACGATCGGCCGGGGTGGCCTGACCGTCAAGCAGCCCGGCGACATCACGATCGTCGACCCGGACGGCAACCAGATCTGGTCGGCCAACGATGGGCCGTTGAAGGTCCGCACCTTCCACCTCGTCGACGAGTCCGCGGGCCTGCCCGCAGTGGGCTGGTCGGCGCCGAAGTGCAGCTACAACATCCCGGTGCCGGCGGGGTTCACGCAGGCTGTCGTGCAGATCTCGGTGAACGTGGGGGCGAGCTTCGCCGGCGCCGGGAATATCGGTGTGCAGCCGTTCGTGGGCTCCGAGGCTGGTGAGGCGATCTCGAACGGCGTGCCCGACTCGGCGCCGTGCTCGGTCCCGTCGACCCTGACGACGCTCGTCACGGGCCTGTCTGGCGGGTCGGTGAACGTGTATCTGCAGGGGTACGCCGATGGGACCGTGGTGGGCAACAGCAACGCGCACCTGTCGGGCTCCGCGATCTTCCTGCGGTGAGTGATGGTCGGCCTTGGGATCCATCTCCCCGACTATTACGACGACCTCGGTGCGTTTGCTCTCGTCGTCGGCCTCATCGGCAGCGGCCTCGCGACCTGGCGCAAGGGAATCCCAGCGTGGCGTCGTCGCCGAGCGCGGGAGGCCGCCAAGGACGAGGCGCTCCTAGGTCGAGAGCGAATCCCGGCCAACCCGATCACGGGCGAAGCGGAGCGTCCGAGGATCCCGCCACTCGGCGATCGCCTCGCCGCCCAGGACGAACGCCTCGAGTACCTGATCGGGAAGGTGCACGAGGTCGAGCACGAGGTGAAGAACAACAACGGCTCGTCCCTCAAGGACTCGACCCATCGGCTCGAGAGCGAAGTCGCCGGGCTCAAGACGGAGCTGGCCGACCTGCGCACCTCCCTGGCCGAAACCCTCCACGTTTCCGCTGAGGCCAACCGTGAGGTGTGGCCTGCGATCAAGACCGCCATCGAAGCAACACCACCCTCAGCCACCCAGGAGTAACCATGGCCATTTCCGAGCGCGACGAGACCGCGATCCTGGTCCACAACGGTCTGCACATCGCCGGCCGTCATGTGATCCGGATGAAGACGCCGTGGCGTGGCCCGAAGGCGGGGATCGAGCACCAGCCCCGAGAGATGAAGTGGAACGGCATCGAGAAGGACGGCGCGAAGCTCAAGCTGCTCGCTGACCACGTCCCCTTCGGCGAGAAGGCCCGCAAGGAGATGGAGGCCCGGCTTCGGCGCTGGCTGAAGAACCACCCGTCTGGGTCGGCCATCGTCGGCGACCAGAACGCCGACGCCGACGCCATGGACGCTCGCGTCGCCGCCCCGGAGGACGCAGAGGTCGACGGCTTCGGCATCGACCTGGCCATCGTCCGCGGCTGCCGACTCGTCTCCAAGAAGCGCCTCGGCAAGCACGGGTCGGACCACTACGCCGTGAAGTTCGTGCTCGCGGTGACCAACAAGGCGGGCAAGGACGTCGAGTTCGTCGTGATCGGCTGGAACGTCAAGGTCGGATCCGGCAAGGACCGCGGGCAGGCCCACATCGACCGAGTCCGCAAGGGCATCGCGACGATGGCCAAGAACCACAACCCCGACGCCTTCGCCCTCACCGAGACCTACGGCATGCGCGGCCACCTGTCCGGACTCGGCTATCAGGTGACGCTCATCGTCGGCGGGAAGAAGAAGCCGAAGCCGAAGCCGCCCGCCAAGCCCGTGCCGCCGAAGCTGACCACCGGCGAGAAGGTGCGGCGCACCGCCGCCGGCGAGATCGGCTACCACGAGGGCCGCGACAAGAACGGCAACTGGAACAACGACCAGAGGTACAGCCGCGAGGTGCCCAAGCTCGCCTGGTCAAACAAGCAGGCCTGGTGCCAGACCTTCATATGCTGGATCTTCTGGCACACCCTCGGCATCAAGGTGTTCGGCAACGCGATCAGCGGTCTGCTGCCGTACCAGCCGACCGCGTCGTGCGACGTCGCGATGGCGGCCTACAAGAAGGCCGGCCGCTGGTCGGAGTACCCCGCCATCGACGCCCAGATCTTCTTCGGCGTACCCGGCGATGCCCAACACACCGGCTTCGTCGAGTCCTACACCGCGACCACCGTCACCACCGTCGAAGGCAACACGAACACCTCGGGCAGCTACCAGGGCGACGGGGTCTATCGGAAGGTCCACCAGCGCAAGGACGTCCGGATCCTCGGCTACGGCTACCCCCGCTACCCCGAAGGCATCGTTTCCGCCGACCCGAAGTGGAAGGGCCGAAGGTGATCCGCGCCAGTCTCGCTGAAGGCAACCGGGTCCACATCTGGTGCCCGGCCTGCAACAAAGCCCACGGCCTGCACGTCGGCCTCGACGGGTGGACCTTCAACGACGACCTCGAGCGGCCCACTTTCACCCCATCGCTGAAGGCGACCTACCGACACCCGACGGGCTACTCGAACGACAACCCGGCGCCGCTCGGGTACGACGGCCCGTACTCAGACGAGGTGTGTCACAGCTTCATCACCGACGGCCGGATCCAGTTCCTCACCGATTCCACCCACTCACTCGCCGGCCAGACGGTCGATCTGCCTGAGTGGCCCTACTCCAAGGAGTCCTGATGACCCGCATCGTCGCCACCATCATCAACGCCGCCCGCAAGGCCAAGGCCCTCGTCGACCGGCCCAACGTGCGCCGCTACATCTACCGCGTTGTCAACGCTGGAGTGGGCGTGCTCGTGATCCACGGGCTCGTCACCGGCAACGAAGCGGCAGCGTGGCTGCTGCTCGTCAACGCCGTCCTCGGGCTGGCTGACGCGAAGGTCAAGGCGTGACCGCTCGCCGCCTCTGGGTGGTCGGCGTCGGCACCCTCGTGGTCGTCAACGGCGTCGCCTGGCGCCAGTCCACCGACGACCGGCCCCTCACCCTGTGCGCCACGGTCCTGCGGCCCATTGTCGCCGCCGTGCCCGGCGGCCCGGTCCTCCTCGCTGCAGCCCTTGCAGCCCTGCACCGACACATCGTCAACCCCATCACCCGCTGAGGAGCAGACGTGGCGCGCTACACCTTCGCCGGTACCACCGCCGACTTCGCGTACAGGATCGCCCTCGTTGGCGGCGACCGCCTCATCGCACTCGCCCCACGCATCGACCTCACCGTCTGGTCAGCCCCCACCGCCGGCACCCAGTACACCGACCTCCTTGACTCGGCCGGACACCCCGTCACCAGCATCACCACTGACGGCCAAGGGCAGATCCCGCCCTTCTCCGGGCCCGACGCGATCGACACGGTCTGGATCTCCACCCCCACCGGCGTACGAGTCCGGCTCACCGCATCCGCGGACGCCGCAGCAGCTGCAGCACAGTCGGCGGCCGCGTCGGCTCAGGCCTCGGCTGTAGCAGCGGCAGCATCGGCGGGAACGGTCACTGGGCTCCTGATCGGCCCCACTGTGTCAGCGCCCGCAGGCGACCCTGCCGACGTCGAGGACATCGGTACGCCCGGCCACCCGATCCTGCAATTCACCGTCCCCGACGGCGCCACAGGCCCCCAAGGGCTCACAGGACCCGCCGGGCCTCAGGGTGACCAGGGAATCCAAGGGCCGAAGGGCGACCAAGGAATTCAGGGCATCCAGGGAGTGAAGGGTGACACCGGCAGTCAGGGGCCGAAGGGTGACACCGGGGACACCGGTCCTCAGGGTTCGATCGGCCTGACCGGAGCCAAGGGTGACACGGGTTCGCAGGGCCCCAAGGGCGACACCGGTTCGACTGGCAGCCAGGGAGTGAAAGGCGACAAGGGCGACACGGGCCCGGTCGCGACGACGATCCCGGCCAACGCACAGACGGGTACGTCGTACACGCTCGCGCTCGGTGATGCCGGCGGGTCGGTGGACTGCTCCAACGCCGCGGCGATCACGGTGACCTTCCCAACCAACGCCTCGGTTGCGATCCCTCTCGGCTCGGTCGGCTACATCACCCAGGTCGGTGTCGGGCAGGTGACGTGCGCGCCCGCTGGCGGGGTCACCCTGCGCACAGCATCGTCGTACACCACCCGCGCGCAGTACTCGACCCTGATGTGGCGCAAGATCGCGACGAACGAGTTCTACCTCTCCGGTGACGCCACGTGACCGCCGGCGTCATCCAGGCGGCCGGCCCGGTTCTGCGCAAGGACCGCCCCAAGACGACCCCGTCGCTGCGCGTCTACACGACCGCGACAGTCAACTCGGGCAGCACTGACATCACCGTCACCGTCGACAAGACGACCCAGCCCACCGACTTCGTCGTCATCTATGTCGGCGAGGCCTCCGGCACCTGTTCAACGCCGACCGGGTGGACCAAGGTCGGCGTCTCCCAGCTCGGCGACACCGTCAATGTGCCCTACCTCCACCTGTACACGCGGCGCATGGTGGTCGGCGACGTCGCCTCCGACCTCGGCCTGGCGGTCACCTTCTCGACCGGTGGCAACGACGGGATCATGGCGATCGCGCAGGTGTTCCGCGACACCTCCGGGTTCGGGATCCGCCCGCAGTTCAGCTTCACCCCGCAGCCCGAGACGATCTCGAACGCCACCCCGTTCGCGTGCTCGGTCCAGATGGGCCCGAGCGACTTCTTCGCCGGCGCTGCTGTGACCCTGTCGGCGCTCACCTCCGGCCTGGCCGCCCCGACCATGACCGCCGCGCCGACCGGCTGCACCATCGGCGGCAACGTGGCCGCGACCCGCTCGGCCGGGGTGGTCGGCACCTGCCGTGGCCTGTCGGCGTACACAGGCCCGAGTCACGCGCCGCGGACTGAGGCGATGAGCTTCACCAACAACTGCTACGTGGCCAGCGTGACCTTCACCCTCGCCCCGGTCGTGCCGCACCTGGTGGAGACCGACCTCGGTCCGCCCGAGTTCGCGGGCCAGCCGGTGTACGCCTACTGCAACTCGAGCGGATCGTGTGTCACCTACGCGACCGCCAATCCCAACCGGGGCTGCAACACCTACCGGCCCTGGCCCGAGCGTGTCGCCGGCGCCTTCGGGCCGGTCGTCAATGCCCGCAACATGTCGATGGGCGGCGCCAAGGCCGCCGACATCTGCGCCTCGGCCTACGGCAACCCGGTCATCAACACCACCCGCGCCGGAGCCAACAACGTCGCAGGCAACTCCGACAAGCAGGCCACCGTCCAGGCCATCACCCAGACCGCATTGGCCTCGCGACTCACCGCGCTGTACGTGACCGACATGGTCGGCAACGACTTCATGGGCTTCGGCCCCGGCACCCAGAACGAGGCAGGGTGCCGCAACGCGGTCAACTCCCTGCTGCGGCTGATCCGCGCGGCCGCGGTCAACGGCGCCACCACCGCGGTCACACTCGACGGCTCGTTCGCCGCGGTCTCGAGCTCGGGCTACATCGGGGGCTCCGCGCAGAAGACGACGACCCCGGGCGGCAAGGCGACCATCTCGATCACCAACCAGCCCGCCGTCGACATCGTGCTCACCGCACTCGACGCCACCGCCCAAGGCGTCACCGGCGCCCCCTACACCGTCAAGCTCGACGGCACCACCGTCGCGACCGGCACCACCCACAACACCATGAAGGCCACCGGCGCCTACAACGACTACAAGCACGTCCAGCAGGTCGTTTCCCTGACCGGCATCCCCGCGGGCGCCCACACCATCACCGTCGAGCACGCCGGCGCATCCGGCAACGTGCTGATCTACCAGGGCTACATGCTCCCCGCGGCGACCCCGCCGTGGATCGTCGCCAACGTCCTGTGGCCCGTCCCTGCAGCGACGTACACCAGCCTCGGCCGCACCCCGGCCGACGCCGCGATCTTCAACCAGATCGTGATCGACGCCGCCGCGCAGTTCACCGACGGCCGGGTCTTCGTCTACGACCCAGTCGGCTCCGGCCGCTGGGACACGACCGTCCACGTGTCCACCGGCGACGGGACCCACCAGTCCGAGATCGGCCACGGCCTGGTCGGGCACGAGATCATCCGCATGCTCAACGAGCGCGTGCCCAGCCCCTACGCGGCGCCCGTCGACCCGACCTCGCTGTCGCCGACCACCGTCCCCTCGACCTGGGACAAGGTCGGCACCCGCGACTTCATCGTCCCGCTCGGGGTCACCTCGCTGACCATCGAGTGCGAGGGCAGCGGCGGTGGAGGCGGCGGTGGCCGTGTCCTGTACGGCGCCGGGTACGGCGGCGGCGGAGGTGCCTACTCCAAGGTCACCGTCGCCGTCACCCCGGGCGAGATCCTCCGCATCACCGTCGCCGCGGGCGGCGCCGGTGGACCAGACCAAGGCGTCGGACAGCCCGGCGGCATCACTCAGGTCGTTCGCGTCTCCGACGGCACCGTGCTCTGCCGCGCAGACGGTGGCACTGGAGGCGGCACCGGCGGCGGAGTCGCCGGCAAGGGCGGCCTCGTCGCCAACTGCATCGGCTCGACCAAGACCGCCGGCACCGACGGATCAACCTCCACCGGCGGTGGTGGCGCTGCCCCTCTCGGTGGCGGCAACGCGACGCTCATCTCTGCTGGCCACAACCCTGGCAAGCCCTACGGCGGCGGAGGCGCATCCGACAACCCCGGCCAAGCCGGCGGCCGCGGCGCCGACGGAGTCGTCAAACTCAGCTAGCCACCTCGGCCACGCGCGCCCCCTCTCAGCTCCGGCTGGGAGGGGGCGCTTCGTGCGTTCTCAGTACGGCTGCTCCTCGTACCCATTCGCATCCCACCACTCGCCGGAGTACTCCCGGTCGGGATTCAGCCCCATCGCGATCGCCCGCTCACGCTCGGCGGCCTCGCGCCGACGATCGGCCTCCCGGTATCGCCGCTCCTCCGCCTGGTGAGCCCGAAGCCCGGCCGCGATGCCGTACAGGTACGGGTCGCCGATGTCGGGATACCGCGTCTTCGCGTGCCGCTGATACCAGGTGGCCACCCAGGCGAAACCATGCGACCGCGCAATGCGGCGGGCGTCGTCCCAGCCGTCGCGATAGAGCAGGGTCCGCTCCCGGTCACCTGGGTACGGCGTGGGCGTGTACTCGCGCTCGCGTGGCATCGGTCCTCCAGACCCGACCCCTGGGACCATAAGTATGCATAACTATGGAGCTGGCTACGACAGCCGCTACTCCTCCCGCCCGGCGTGCTGCACCAGCTAAGAGCAGAGGGCGTCGACGTCGATCATGATGCGACCCTACGAGGCGACCACGCCCGTCGGCGAGCGTCACGCAGACGCCGAAGCCGCCGCACCAGCTGTGGGTACTCTGCCTCAGCCGCAGGCTGGTCGAGCAGCCAAAGCAGCACCTGCGCGTATCGCGTCGGGGACATGTCGAGCTGGGCATAGGCGTAGGCTTCCTTGGCACCTTGATAACGCCAGTACTTCGACTCGATCTCAAGGACGGTGCGGTGGGTGTTGGTGAACTCAGCAGGGGCCATGACCGACAGCCTGCGACCGCCCTCCGACACAACCAGCTCGCAGCCCCTCCTGCCCCATTACCGCCCCGCGGAGAACAACAAACGACCACCAAGCACCGTCAACCTCGTGGGCGTTCTCGCAGGTCAGGGCCGCATTCACATTGACTGCCGTTGGCGTCCACCAACACGAGGGCAATCCGAGCTGTACTACGACATCTGAGCAGTACGTCGTACACACAAGAGCGCCCGGACCCCTCGGCCCGGGCGCTCTTGGTCATCCAGGGCAGCCTCACCAGGTCCGCCCGGCCTGCTCCTTGATCGCCCGGTTGATCCGGTTGAAGAAGTTGGTCAGGGCGACCTCGAGGACGATCGCCGACAGCTGACCCTCGTCGAAGTGGTCCGCCACCGCGTCCCAGATCTCGTCGGTCACGCCGGGGGCGCCGTCCTGGATGCGGGTGGCCGCCTCGGTGAAGGCGAGCGCGGCCCGCTCCTCGTCGCTGAAGAGCGCCGTCTCCTGCCAGGTGACGACATTGTGCAGTCGCTCATCGGTCTCCCCCGCCTTCTTCGCGGACTGCACCCCGGCGTACACGCACGGGCTGCATCCGTTGATCTGGCTGGCCCGCAGGTGGACCAGCTCCAGCAGTCGGCCGTCCACGCCGGCCGAGTGGATCGCCTTGTAGATCAGGCCGATCGCCTTCATCACGTCTTCGTTCGTCGCATTCGTCATTCGTGCCTGCACGGCTGGTGGCTCCTTCGTGGTTACCTTTGGCCCTCTGGGCCCGTCATCACCCATGACGGAGGAAAACCCGGAAAGGTAACAACGTGAGTGAGAACAATTCGGCGACCGCGGCCTTCGAGGCAGAGCGCGACCGTCTCCGCGCGGTCGCCTATCGCATGCTCGGCTCCCATGCGGACGCGGAGGACGTCGTCCAGGAGGCCTGGCTCCGCTTCTCCCGCCAGGACGGCACCATCGACAATCTGGCGGCGTGGCTGACGACGGTCGTGAGCCGGCTCAGCCTCGACGTACTGCGTGGACGACGGGCCCGGCCCGACAGCCTGTACGACGAGCCCGAACTGACGGTCGTCTTCAGCGACGATCCTTCCCTGGAGGACGAGGTCGCCCTCGCCGACTCGGTCGGCCTGGCCCTGCTCGTCGTCCTCGACTCGCTCAAGCCGGCCGAACGACTCGCCTTCGTCCTGCACGACCTCTTCGCCGTGCCCTTCGACGAGGTCGGCCAGATCCTGGGCAAGTCCACCGATGCGACGAAGATGCTCGCCAGCCGGGCTCGTCGCAAGGTCAGGTCGGGCGATCAGCAGGCGGGCGACGGACGCGGCGAGCGTGCCGTCGTCGACGCCTTCCTGGCGGCCGCCCGCGACGGCGACTTCGAGGGCCTGCTCCGGGTGCTCGACCCTGACGTGAAGCTGAGCATCGACACCCCCGACGGCGTGGTCGTCAAGCTCGGCGCCACCGAGGTCGCCGCGAGCGCGAAGTTCGGCGCGGCCGCCGCCGTCCATGCCCTCGCCGCGATCGTCAACGGCCTGCCCGGGATCGTCTCGTGGCGCGATGACGGCAGTCCGCTCTCGGTGATGGCCTTCACCGTCGCTGACGGCCGCATCGCCGCGATCGCGAGCCTCGTCGACCCGGTCCGGCTCGCCGAACTCGACCTGCCCTCCGCCTGACCGGGACCGGCAGCGTCAGCAGGTCACCAGATGACGCCGCGGTCGACGACGAGGTTCGCGCCGGTGATCGAGGCGGCGGCATCGGAGGCGAGGAAGAGCAGTGCCTCGGCCACGTCGCTCGGCGGCATGAAGCCGGGGATCACGGATTGGCTCTTCGCGATCAGGTCCCAGTTGACGTCAGCGGGGAGGGCCTCGGCGGCGGCCTGCACCAACGGGGTGTCAATGCCGCCGGGCGAGACGCAGTTGACGCGTACGCCGCGCCCCGCGAACTCGACCGCGAGCGCGCGCATGCCGAGGAGCAGCGCGGCCTTGCTGGCGCAGTACTCGGCGTTGTAGGGCTGGCCCATCACCGCCGAGATCGACGCCACCGAGACGACATTGCCCCTGCTCTCCGCCAGCGCCTCCCCGCATCCCTGGGCGAGCAGGATCGGCGCGAGTGCGTTGATGTCGAAGTGACGGCGCAGGCCGGCGGCGCTGATCGAGCCGAGCGCCGCGAACTTCTGGATGCCGGCCACGTTGCAGAGCACGTCCAGGCCGCCCAGATCGGAGAGGGCCTCCGCCAGGAATGCCTCCCGCGCCGCGTCGTCGGCGAGATCGCAGCGCACGATGCCCTCGGCCTCGGCGACATCGGTGGCGACGACCCGGGCGCCCTCGTCGGCGAACATCGCCGCAACGGCCTGGCCGAGCCCGCCGGCGGCACCCGTCACGATGACGCGACGCTGTGAAAAACGCTGTCCAGACACCAGGCCCACCGATCCTCGATCATCAGAGAACTAGAACAAGTTCCACCGCACTCTAGTCCACGCGCCGCCCGAGGTGAATGGCCGACTTGATGGACATCACACCCCGCCGACGAAGATCACATCGCCCAAGCGTGCGCTCGATTTGGTTGCCGGAAACACCTGCGAGATAACGGATATGTGGACAAGAGCGTTGATTCGCAGTCGCCGACCCTCGAGGCCGAGAGCGACGTACTCCTGATCGGTGGCGGCATCATGAGCGCCACCCTCGCGGCCCTGATCGCCGAGCTCGAGCCGACCTGGACCATCCGGGTGCTGGAGCGTCTGGACGAGGCCGCGGGCGAGAGTTCGGGACCCTGGAACAACGCCGGCACCGGCCACTCCGCGCTGTGCGAGCTCAACTACTCACCGCAGGCGGAGGACGGCAGCGTCGACGTCTCGAAGGCGATCGACGTCAACGAGCAGTTCCAGATCTCCCGCCAGCTCTGGTCCTTCCTCGTCGAGTCCGGCCGCATCCCCGAGCCGGGCGCCTTCATCCACGCCACACCGCACATGAGCTTCGTCTGGGGCGCCGAGAACGTCGCCTACCTCCGCGAGCGCCACCGCCTGCTCGCCGAGCACCCGCTCTTCGAGGGCATGGAGTTCTCCGACGACCCCGCCCAGATCGCCGAGTGGGCACCCCTGCTCCTCGCCGGCCGTACGGGTGACGAGCCGATCGCGGCGACGTACTCGACTCTCGGCACCGACGTCGACTTCGGCGCCCTCACCCGGATCCTGCTCGACTCGGTCACCGCGCGCGGCGCCAGCATCGAGTACGGCGCCGAGGTGAAGCTGGTGCATCGCACGATGGACGGCGTCTGGCATGTCATGGGCAAGCAGGCCGGCCGGAGATTCCACCACCGCACCCGTTTCGTCTTCGTCGGCGCCGGCGGCCAGGCGCTGACGCTGCTGCAGAAGTCCCGGATCCCCGAGATCAAGGGCTTCGGCGGCTTCCCGGTCAGCGGTGAATTCCTGCGTACGTCGAACCCCGAGATCGTCGAGCGTCACCACGCGAAGGTCTACGGCAAGGCCGCCGTCGGTGCGCCGCCGATGTCCGTCCCGCACATGGACACCCGCATGGTCGAGGGCCGGACCAGCCTGATGTTCGGCCCGTACGCCGGCTTCAGCCCCCGCTTCCTCAAGCACGGCTCGCTCTTCGACCTGTTCAAGTCCCTGCGCGCCCACAACCTGATCCCGATGATCAAGGCCGGCCTCGCGAACATCCCGCTGACGGTCTACCTGATCACCCAGCTGCTCGCCCGTAAGAAGACAAAGTTCGCCGAGCTGCGCGACTTCTTCGGTGACGCCGATCCGGCCGACTGGGAGAAGATCACCGCCGGCCAGCGCGTCCAGGTGATCCGCCCGGACGGAGTGCTGCAGTTCGGTACCGAGGTGATCACCCACAAGGACGGCTCGATCGCCGGTCTCCTCGGCGCCTCCCCCGGCGCCTCGACCGCCGCGCCGATCATGCTCGAGGTGCTGGAGCGCTGCTTCCAGCAGCAGTGGGAGTCCTGGCAGCCGCGGCTCACCGAGATCATCCCGAGCCACGGCGCGCCCCTGGCCGACGACCCGGCCTTCGCGCGCGAACTCCGCGAGCGCACCTCGAAGATCCTCGAACTGGACCACGCCGGCGTCCACTGATCCCCGGGCGCACCGCGAGACAATGCGCTCATGCTCGAGCTACGGATCGCGACGCCGGCCGACCTGACCGACTCGGTTCTGGAGGTCTTGTCGACCGACCCGGCGGTCAGTGACCTGGCGTCGATGCCGGGCACCTCGCTGCGGCCCGCCGGGGACGTCACGGTCGCATGCGTCGCCCGCGAGGCAGCCAATGACATCATCGAGCGGCTGCGCGCGCTCGGTGTCCATCACCGGGGCAGCCTGCAGGTCCTGCCGGTACGGACCTGGATGTCCAGCGACGGCATCGCCGCCCAGCGGAAGGCGCCGGGCATGGGCGCCGACAGCGTGGTGTGGGCCGACATCACCCAGCAGGCGTACGACGACTCCGAGCCGAACTGGACCTTCCTCAGCCTGATCAGCCTGGCCACGCTCATCGCCGGTATCGCGATCATCCTCGACTCCCAGATCCTGGTGATCGGCGCGATGGTCATCGGACCTGAGTTCGGTGCCATCGCGGCGCTGGGGGTCGCGCTCGTCCGGCACCGCTACGGCCTCCTCGGCCAGTCCGTCCGGGCCCTGCTGGTCGGATTCGCGGTCGGCATCACGGTGACCACTCTGGCCGCGCTCGCCGGGCGGATGCTCGGCTGGGTCACCGCCGCCGATGTGGCCGCCGCCCGCCCGCAGACCGGTTTCATCTACACCCCCGACAAGTGGTCCTTCATCGTCGCCGTCATCGCCGCCTCGGCCGGGGTACTGGCACTGACCTCGGCACGTGTGGGCGCACTCTCCGGCGTCTTCATCTCGGTCACCACGATCCCGGCAGCGGCGAATGTGTCCCTGGGCCTCGCCTTCGGGCTCCCCAACGAGATCGGCGGAAGCCTGCTGCAACTCCTCGTCAACGTCTCCGGCATGGCGCTCGCAGGCTGGGGAACACTCGCTCTCCAGCAGTTCGTGTGGACAGGCGTGGCCCTCCGACGTTTCCGGCGGCCCGAGCGAGCGCGGAAGGCTCGGCACTGAGCAGGCCGCTCACTTTATGGTGGAGTCATGCTCACCGACGAGAGTCAGATCCTCGCGACCGCCGTCGACTGCTTCGCCGAGCACGGCTTCTCGGGCACCAGTCTCGCTGATCTCGATGCTCGACTGGAGCTCGCCGACGGCACCCTCGAGGGCGAGTACGGCAGTCTCGACCGGCTCTGGGAGATCGCCGTACTGGAGGCCTTCAACCAGCACCATGACGTGGTCTACAACCGCTGCGCCGCGGTCTTCGCCTCGCATGCACGAGAGCTGGACCGCTTCGAGCAGCTGATCGCGATCTTCATCGAGAGCGCCGCGGACCATCCCGAGCTCCAGCTGGTGATCAACCACGAGGCGACCCACGAGTCGCCGCGGGTCGACGCGATCTTCCGGCTGGCGGTGGAACCGCTCATCGACGGCTTCCGGCCGATGATCGACTCGCTCGTGACCGCCCGTGAGATCCGGCGGCTCAGCGATCGGGAGATGTTCTTCCTGATCGCCAACGGCGCCGCCTCGATCCACGCCTTCGGCCCGTTGTCGGCCCGCTTCGACGAGCACGACGGCCCCTGGGATCCGGGTGCCTATGCCCGCTCGGTCGCGCGGCTGATCGTCGACGGCCTGCGCCCGCAGGAGCGCCGACCCAGCGCAGCGCCCCGCCCTCTCGACTAGGACAAGTGGCGCTCAGGGCACCGCCACCAACGCGGTCCGGGTGCCCTGGGAGCCCTTCACCTTCACCGTGATCAGGGTCCCTGCGGGAAGCGCCTTCGTCGTCCCGGTCCACCTGGACCCGTGAGCCCGGAGCCGAATGGACTTCGCCCGCGCGGTCCGGGACGGGGCACGAACCCGGGCGGTGACCTTGACGTGCTTGCCCGCACCGCCGACCTTGACGGTGAGCGCGAGCACGTGGTGTGCCTTCTGCTTCACCGACGGCGTGAGCTTGAAGCGGTCACCGGCGACCCGCGCCGCGATGCCGACCGTGGCCGTGTTCGTGCCGGCATTGCGCAGTTCCACCGTCCACCGACCGTGGCGGGTGACCTTGGCTGCGATGGCGCGGAATCCTCCCCCTGTCGAAACGATCGCCGTCTGCTTGCCGTGGGGGTCCAGGAGCCGGGCGGTGACCCCGGCCGGTCCGACCAGGAGCGCGCCCACCGCCGTGCCCGAGGAGACCGGCAGCGCGATCCGCACGGTCTGGCGGCCCGCAATCGTCACGGTCCTGGCCAGTGCGACATCGGGTACCGGATCAGAAGCGGGTGCGACAGGCGCGGCGACGCGTCGATTCTGCAGGCGTGCCGCGGTGCCGCTGCCACCGGGCGTCACCTCGAGGTGCGGGGCCACGAACGTGCGGAAAGCGGTGGTGTCACTGGTCATGTCGAGGTGCACCAGACCGCTCTGCTCGGCGTGGTCGGCGATCGTCCAGAAGGCAGAGGTGCGCCACACCACCAGATCATTGGGGGTCTGCAGGTCGCACAACACGCGACTCTCGAACTGGTTGAGCCATCCCACCTTCGCGATACCCGCGAGCACGGAGAACTTCGTGCCGCGTCGATCGGTGACCTGGTGGTTGAAGGTGCCCTCGATGAAGGTCGGGCTGAGCTCGAAGGTCGGATCCCCCGTCTGGCCCGCCAGATAGGCCAGGTAGGCGCACCGCGAGCCCATGTTCGGGGTCCCGAGCATGACCAGGTGCGCGATCGCCGGCTTGTGGTCGGCCACGTCGGGCGCGAGGTACTGCAGGTAGTCGCGCGAGATCAGGCCACCCATCGAGTGCGCGACCAGGTCGATGTGGGCCGCGTCGTACTTCGCACGCATCTTGCCGACTGCGAAAGCCAGTACGCGTGCGTTGTGGTCGAGGGTCCAGCCGGTCCCGGGATCGGTGTTCATGCCGACCACTGCCTGGGCGATCCAGTCGGTGCGGACATGGCTGAAGTTGTCCGGATAGCCGTCCCATGTGGAGGCATCGGAGTTCCATCCGTGCACGAGCAGGACCGGCTTCGGCCGGACGGAGAGATCGCGCCGGGCTCCGCCGTACGGCGTGAGCACGGCGATCTTGTGCGGATCCGCCGTGTGCGGCGGGTACCAGGCGAAGCCGTCGGTGTCCCAGTCGAAGGCGACCGTCGTGTCGGCACCCGCCGGGAACTGCACCGATGCCGCCGGCTTGAGGCCGTCCTTGGCCAGGGCGAGGTCCTTGTCGACCGTGAGGTCCCGGAAGCGCACCGGGGCAGTGATCGCATGCGCCGTCTGGTTGTGCACGGTCGCGGTGACTCTCACGATGTTGCCGTCGACGGTGCCGAAGTCGGGTACGGCGTGCTGTCCGCCCCGGTCGATGTTCGCCTGCTCGAAGCTGATCGCGGTCACGCACAACGCGCAACCGACGGTGAGCGTCGAGTGTCCGCTCTGGGTGCACGACGACGTGTCGTCACTACGCCCGCAGTCGGGCTCGACGGTCGGGTTGGCGAGGTTGACGTTCTTCGTGATCGTCGCCCCGGCGCCTTCCAACGGGTCCAGCGGGAAGTCGACCACCGTGCCACACGCATCGGTGGCGTCATCGGCGATCTCGTCGCAGCGTGCCCACATCGTCGGGTCGTAGAGGTCGCCGGCCGCACCGCAGGTGTAGTTGCTCTGCGGCAGGTTGCCGTGGACGTCGATCCCGAACGACTGCACCGCCCATTGGCGCCCGAGGTTGTCGTCGACGAAGGCGCCGGGGCCGTTGGAGATCTCCTTCCAACTGCAGTCCCGACTGGTGTAGTCGAGATTCGCCTGGCAGTCGGGATCGGGGGCGTCGCAGGCCTCGGTCTGGTGTTCGGTTGCCGGCGTCGCGGAGTCGAGCACGGTGTCGTAGTCCGTGGCGACGACGAGTCCGTTGCCGCCGTCGCCGATCGGCGTGATCGGATCATCGGGATAGTGGCCGGCAAGGAGCATCCGGGTGTCCCAGCTGATCGTGGAGCTGGCGTGATCGGTGGAGTTGGTGTAGCCGTCGTCGCTGGCACCGTCGTAGGTGCGAGTCGCCGTACCGGCCCAGTGCACTTCTCCCCCGTTGAGGATCGGCGTGATCGTGGTGGCATCGGCGTGGGCCGGAGCCTGCGCCGCCGGCAGGATCGCCGCCAGGGCCGTAACGAGGACGCCGCCCAAGGCGGCGCCGAGGGCACGTCCGTGCCGCGCGGAATTCGGCATGGAGCCGATGGTCGACCTTGCGCCGACCCACGACAATGGCCCGTTCGGGTGGTTGACGTGATCAACGACCGGGAGACGAGCTCAGCGAGCAGCGATCGCGGTGCCCGGCTCCGCTGCGCGAATGATCTGCGTGGGCAGACGGTCGACGAAGGGCGTGGCGGCGGCACCGACGATCGCCCCGGCCACCACCACCATGAGGGCGGCGAGGTTGGCGTGCGGGAGACGCAGGGCCGGGTCGAGTGGCCCGATCATGCCGAGCGCGGCGACGAAGCCGAGGACGGCACAGCGCACTGTCCGCGGCAGTCGGCACGCGGCCAGCAGCGGCAGGCACCACAGGTAGTACCAGTAGTTCGTGACCGGGCTGAGCAGCGTCACGAGAGCCATCGCCAGGGCGACGGTGAGCACGGACGCGGCCGGGCGTCGTACCGGTGCACGCCACAGCAGCAGCACCAGGGCCAGAACCAGGACGACGATGCCCCCGGTGTCGACGATGGACTTGGCATGGTGCAGACCGAGCAGCGCCAGGCCGCGGCGTACGTCGTAGGTCAGCGAGAGCGGCGTGTGCAGGACCAGCGCCGCCTGCATCGCCCGGATCCAGCCCCAGCCGAGTCCGCCGGCGACACCGATCGCGGTGAGCACCGCCCCGGCCACAGCGGCCACCTGCACCGAGCGCACCACCCGCTGACGCAGTCCGCCCGACCGCAGCGAGAGCAGGACCACCCCGATCGCGCCCACGGCGGCGGGTGCCTTGATCGCGGTGGCCACACCGATCAGGACGGCGCCGAGCAGCCAGCCACGCGACGCGGTGATCGCCAACGCGGCGGCCACGATGCCGGCCATGACGAGGTCGAGATGGCTCCCGCCGATGCCGACCGTGAGCATGAAGGGACTCGCCACCACCAGCCAGGTCGCCACCGTCGGGTTGATGCCGGAGAGGCGCGCCAGCCGCGGGATCGCCCACAGGAAGAGGACGACGCCGATCAGCGCGAGCACGCGATACCAGAGCATCAGCAGCCAGGGACTGGAGCTGAAGTGACCGAGCGCGCCGCCCCAGAGCAGCGCCGCGGGACCATACGGCGCCGGCGTGGTGCGCCAGCAGGTGCAGACCGCCTCGACGATCGGGCCGTGCAGCACCACCGGCGTCACGACGTACGGCGATGCTCCGTGGCCGGTGATGAAGGCGTCGGCGGCATAGCTCCATCCGTCGCCGCTGAAGACCGGCGGCGCGATCAGCAGCGGCATCGACCAGAGCCAGACCGCCCGCGTCACCGCGGCACGTCCCGCGACGCCCATGCGCAGGCCCATCCCGAGGAGCAGCCACGCCGCGGTGAGCAGCGCCAGCCCGGCGAAGCAGAGCAGCAGCCCCCAGAACTCGGCATGCGGAGAGGCGCGGAGCGAGCGCAGGCCGAGCAGCCAGGCCACATATCCGGTCCGGGGCATCACCGCGTAGAGGAAGGCCCCGACGGTGACCATGACCGCACCGAGCACGCCTACGGCGTCCCGGCCGCGGAGCCCTGCCTGCAACCACACGTCGTGAGGGTAGATCCGGCTACATGACCGCTCGCTGAGGAGCAGATGTGCTTCTCAGCCGGGCGGTTGTGAGAGGGGTCTCAGCCCTGGATGCGCGCCCAGGGATTCTGCTCCTCGAGAGCGTAGGCGAGCTCGATCAGGGTGCGGTCGTCGCCGTACGCCGCCGAGAGCATGACGCCGATCGGCAGTCCCTCCTCACTCGTCGCCATCGGCAGCGAGATCGCCGGCGTACCGGTGATGTTCTGCACGGGCGTGAAGGCGACGTGCCTGCGGAGCCGGTCCATCAGCACGTCGAAGGGCACATTGGGATTGAGATGGCCGAGCTTGGGAGTCACATTCGCGACGACCGGCGAGAGCAGCACCTCGTGACGGTCGAAGGTCGCGGCGTAGGTCGCCGCCGCGCGGCGCAGCCGGACCAGGGCGGCGGGCATCCGGCGCCAGCCGCCACGCAGGAAGTCGTGACGCAGGCCGTCGGTGAGGCCGTCCAGCCGCGCGGTGTCGAAGGACCGGTCGAAGGCGATCTTGCCCAGTCCGCCGGCCAGCTGGGCGAGCAGCCCCCAGTAGGTCACGAAGTCGTCGGCGAAGCGCGCGTCGGCCGGCACCGGGACCGGCTCGACGATGTGACCCTGCGCCTCCAGCAGCCGGGCGGTGTGCTCGACGGCGGCGCGGGTCTGGGCGTCGACGGCCGCGTCGGTGACGGATTCGAGCAGGATGCCCACCCGCAGCGTGCGCTTCGCCGCGCCCTCGACCCGGCCGATCGGGGCGAGCTTCGGATTGCGCCAGGAGCGTTCCATCGCCTCGACGAAGGCGGCCGTGTCCCGGACGGACCGGCTCACCACGCCCTCGCTGATGATGTTAATCGGCATGATCCGGGCCTCCTCGCCGTCGCGGTGCCGGCCGCGGCTCGGCTTGAGGCCGACGAGTCCGCCAGCGGCCGCCGGGATCCGGATCGAGCCGCCGCCGTCATTGGCGTGCGCGATCGGCAGCGCTCCCGCCGCGACCAGGGCGGCGGCACCACCGGACGAAGCGCCGATCGAGTAGTCGGTGTCCCAGGGGTTGAGGGTCGGCACGCCGGAGCGGAACTCCGTGCTGGCGTTGAGCCCGAACTCCGGCATCCGGCTCTTGCCGAGCACCGTCATGCCGCTGTCGAGGAACTGACCCGTGTAGTGGCCGTCCTTGGTCGCCGGCTTGGCCACGAAGGCCTCGGAACCGTGGTTGGTCGGCCAGCCGGCGACATCGGTGTTGTCCTTGATCAACGTGGGTACGCCGTACAGCGGCGCATCGGTGTCGCCCGAGCGGCGTGGGGCGTCGTACGCCGTGTATGCCGCGGCGGCCAGCGCCGGCGCCACCTCCGCGAGCCGGGCGATCGCGGCCGCCTCGACCTCCTCGCGGCTCAGCTCGCCCCTACGGATGAGGTCGGCGATGCCGACGGCGTCGTGGTCGGCGAGGGCGTCGTCGGTGAAGGCGTGCACGCGAGTCATGTCGCACATCGTGCCCGCCCGGGGCCCCTCAGGCGAGATCGGGGGTAACGTGCGAGGCATGGCCTACTGGTTCTGCGTCAAGCACCACGCCGTCGAGAGCGGACCCGACATCTGCCCGCCGATCGACCGGCTCGGCCCCTACGACACCGAGGCCGATGCCCAGCGTGCGCTGGAGAAGGCGGCCGAGCGCAACGAGTCCTGGGACGACGACCCCAACTGGAACGACTGAGCAGGTCGCGTCGGCTCGGGTACCTCTTCCTCGGCGCGCATCTGACCGCTTCGGCTGGGCGCCGCTGGCGGCTCACTCACGGCTTCTGATCACCGGAAAAGCAGCGGCGACAGGGCGGGCCAGCATGCAGTTGCGGCTTGTTCCCGGCTCACGGTGGGCCCGGCTCGATCCCAGCTGCCACATCGTGCACTCAGGTTCAGCCGAGCACACGGTTCACCTGCCGATCACACCGAGTTCGGGGTGTTCGGCAGGCAAAGGATGTGTTCGACCGTGCCGACGACCTCCCACCAACACCGCCAGCCACACCGACATCAGAGGTGACTGACGATCATGCATTTTCGACTCGGATCATGCGAAATAACGGCTGATCCAGGGCGAAAATGCATGATCCTCAGTCCCTTGAGGCTGGTGTGAAATGGCTTCGTCACTCTGGTTCGCTCGCCGTGCACCTGATGCTCGCTCAGCGAGTCGCTGTGGTGGCGCCACACAGTTCCGATGGATCACATGGGAAACCTGAGACACGTGAGGCGAGAGACTCGCGCGACCCCATGCCCCCCCGCTCCGCCAGTGCGCCGGGAGGCTCGCAATCTGATGCCGGCCTCGCCTCGTCGCTGCCGCTTTGCCGGTGCCCCAGAGGGGTTCGTGAGTCGCGGGCCGGCCTCAGCCAAGGAAGCGCCCATGCGCCCGGAGAGCCTGAGCAGGCCCGACCGACTATCGCCGGCGGTGCGCCCGCTGGTGCGCGGCACGCAGGTGACCGCTGCTCTCGACATGGGCGCGGGCGAGCCTCTCGGTCCGGCGGACGTCGCCTGCCTCGATCGCCTCGTACAGCGCCCGATGCTCCTCGGTGACGCTCATCAGGTCGTCGTGCTGGCCCAGGAGCCAGCGCAGCCTGCTGCGCATCGTCTGCGTCAGCTCGCTGAGCAGCCGATTGCCGGCCAGCTCGGTGACGACCTCGTGGAAGTCGGCAGCGGAGCGGTGCGCCACGATCTGGTCCTCGGTGCGCGCACCGGCCAGCTCGGCGTCGAGGGCCGCTCGCAGCTTCTCGAGCCCGGCCGCATCCCGTCGCTGCGCGGCCAGGCGGAAGGTCAGCACGTCCAGCACCGAACGGACCTCGTCGAGATCGGCGAGGTCCTCCGGCGTGAATTCGCGTACGACGGCCCAGGTGTTGGGGCGCAGCACCACGAGCCCCTCGGCATCGAGGATCTTCAGCGCCTCGCGCACCGGCACCCGGCTGACGCCGAGCTCGGTCGCCAGGTCGCGTTCGACCAGCTTGCTCCCGGGTTCGCGGACGCCGTCGAGGATCTCGTCCCGCAGCAGGTCCGCGACCCGCGTCGACTCTGATATGCGTTCCTCGGTCTGAGTCACTGTTGCCGCCCCCAATCTGGTGCTCCGACCCTAGGGCATGTCTCCCAATCCCATGGCCTGCTCCGCGCCGCCCCGCGGGCGCCTCGCGGCGTTGCCGTCGCTCGCGAGACAACCCCGGTATGGCCACGCTCCGGCGCCTTGCGAGCCATCCCGCGGATGCGACGCTCGCGACGGCCGAGAATTGAGAGCCACGCCCTAGGCGAAAGGATCAGGCTGCGCTGTCCCCGCCCAGGAAGATGATGCCCTCCTCGAGCTCCGGCACGATCTCGGTGCCCACCTTGCGGGCGAGCAGGTCGTCGAGCCGGTCGAGCGGGCCGATCAGGACCCGGCCGCCGGCGCGGGCGACGCGGATGGCGGCGTCGACCTTCGGCTGCATCGAGCCCTCGGCGAAGGCGAGCTCGGAGATCGCGTCGGCCGACGCGGTCACGATGTCGCGCTGCTGCGGGGTGCCCCAGTTCTCGCTGACGTAGTCACCGTCGGTGAGCATGATCAGCACATCGGCGCCGATGTCGGCGGCGAGAGCCGCGCTGGCGAGGTCCTTGTCGACGACGGCCTGGACACCCACATGGCGCCCCTTCGAGTCGATCCGCACCGGTACGCCGCCACCGCCGACGCAGACCGCCAGGGTGCCGGCCTCGAGCAGGCGGCGGATCAGCGGGGCCTGCACGATCGAGAGCGGGTTGGGCGAGGGGACGACGCGACGGAAGGCATTGCCGTCCTTGGCGATCGTCCAGCGGTACTCGGCCGCGGCCTCGGCGGCGTCGTGGGCCGAGTACTGGGGCCCGATCAGCTTGGTGGGACGGTCGAAGGCCGGGTCGTCCTCGTCGACGACGGTCGTGGTGATCACGCCGGCGACCTCACGCTCGCCATTGACCGCGTTGGAGAGCTCCTGCTGGACGACGTACCCGATCATGCCCTGGGTCTCGGCGCCGAGGATGTCGAGCGGATAGGCCGCGACGTCCTGGTAGGCCAGGTTCTGGAGGGCGAGCAGACCGACCTGCGGCCCGTTGCCGTGAGTGATCACCAGTTCGTTGGTGCGGGCCAGTCCGGCCAGCGCCTCGCACGTCGAACGGACATTCGCGCGCAGGTACTCCGCGGTCATCGGCTCACCCCGGCGGGCCAGCGCATTACCGCCCAGTGCCACTACGACTCGCATGGACTTCCTCCTGATCGGTCGACCGCCCTCGCAGTTATTTGGTATGCCATTTCTAATAAATGGTATACCATCCACAGCGAGCTAGGCCACACGCCGACAAGGGAAGGAGTTCCGGGATGACCACCACGACGCGGGCACTCTCCCTGGACGCCGACCTCGCCGACCGCATCCCCGTCGAGGGCTACGTCGCCGTCGTGCAGTCCACCTACGACAAGGTCATCAACCTGCTCCCGCCCGACGGACGCCTCTGCTGCCTCTCCACCGCGGCACTCGACGACGCACCCCGCACCATCCGGATCACCGAGAAGGCCTGGCCGACCATCGCCTGGCATCCCGGTGATCCGGTTCTCGTTTCCCCCGGCGAACTGCGGCACCTGGGGGCGGCCGACGAGACCGTCATCACCTATCTGCACGCGGACCGCTGGGCGCCGACGCCGAGCGATCTCGCCCGCCTGGACGCGTCCGACCTGTACGACGCCGTTGCCGTCATCGACCGGGTGCTCACCCACCGACCCGACGACTCCCCCTTCGAACGCGCCACCTCCTCGATGCTCCGTCGCCGCATCGCCGGGCTGGAGCTCGCCGTACGGTCGAACGACCAGAAGGCGATCGAGGCCGCCGCCGACAGCCTCGTCGGCCTCGGCGCCGGGCTCACCCCGTCCGGTGACGACGTCCTCACCGGGCTGGCGCTGGTCGCGGCCTCGCGGGGCAGCCGGCTGCACGCCGTACCGCCGGCCCTGCGGCGCGTCCTCGACGGCGAACCTCCCCTCAACGAGCGCACCACGGCGGTGAGCGCGGCCACCCTCACCGAAGCGGTCCGGGGCCGCGGCCGGCAGCGCCTGCACGACCTGCTGCACGCGGTCGCGGCGGCACCCGACCGGACCGGACCCTCACCCCTCGCGGGCGCGGTACGACGCGTGCTCGCCATCGGGCACAGCTCCGGCGCCGACCTGCTCACCGGCATCCGCCTCGGCCTTCTCGCCGAGGCAGGACTTCGCACCACCCTCACCCACACCAAGGAGATCCGATGAATTCCGCCTCATCCCTCGGCGAGCGCTACCTCGCCGCGGCCGCAGCAGGCGACCTCGACGCCGTCCGGACCGCACTGGCCGAGGGCGCCGACAAGGACGCACAGGACCACGAGGAGGCCAGCGCCGTCCTGGCGGCGGCACGGGGCGGGCACTACGACGTCGTCCGGTACCTGATTGCCGAGGGTGTCGACATCGACGCGCAGGACCAGACCTGCTTCAACCCCTTCATCCACGGCTGCATCTTCAACGACCTCAAGCTCGTGCAGATCATGGTCGAGGCGGGCACCGACCTGAAGCGGCTGACCCGCTTCGGCGGCAACGGCCTCACCCCTGCGGCCGAGAAGGGCCACCTCGAGATCGTCCGCTACCTGGTCGAGAACACCAACATCAACATCAACCTGACCAACACGATCGGCTGGACCGCGCTGATCGAGACGATCATCCTCGGCGACGGCGGCCCGGTGCGCCAGGAGACCGC
>JASLCW010000164.1 GCA_030151765.1 Marmoricola sp. | reverse complement strand
CTTTTCCTACGGTCGAATCCTGCAAAACCTGCATGAGTCTAGCCGTGAGGCCCCGCCCAGAGCCAATTGAGGGCTAATCGGCCTGCGCGGCCCGCTGTGCTTCCCGCTCGGCCAGGCGGCGGGTCAGGCGCTCCAGCACGCTTGCGGGGACCAGCTCGGAGACGTCTCCCCCGAAGGTGGCGACCTCCTTGACCAGCGACGAGGCCAGGAAGGAGTACGTCGGGCTGGTCGGGATGAAGACCGTCTCGACCTCGGTCAGGGAGGAGTTCATCTGCGCCATCTGCAGCTCGTAGTCGAAGTCGCTGACCGCGCGCAGGCCCTTCACGATCGCGTGGATCCCGTTCTGCTGGCAGAAATCGGTGAGCAGGCCCTCGAAACCGGCGACGGTCACGTTGGGGTACGGCGCACAGACCTCGCGCAGCATCTCCATGCGCTCCTCGGCGGTGAAGAGCCGGGCGCTCGCCTTCGACTTGTTGACCCCGACCCCGACGACGACCTCGTCGAAGAGTCCGGCCGCGCGGCCGATGATGTCGATGTGGCCATTGGTCACGGGATCGAAGGACCCGGGACAGATCGCCTTCCTCATGGTGCGCGAACGTACCAGAGCACGGTCTCGCCGTAGTCACGCCGGCGGACTGCTTCCAGTCCCTCGGGCCACCGTGGCTCGGGCGTCCGCGTGGAACGCTCGACGACGACCGCGGCGCCCTCGCGCAGGTGCGGGACGAGTGCCGCGAGGACACCCTCGAGCTCGTCGTTGGCGAGCGGATAGGGCGGATCGGCGAGGACGATGTCGAAGCGCTCCCCCGGCTGGTGCGCCAGCCAGCGCTCGACGGGCTGGGCGACGACCTGGCAGGGCAGGCCGAGCTCGCGGGCGTTGTCCCCGATCAGCTTGGCGGTACGACGGTCGGACTCGACGGCCACCACGACCGATGCGCCCCGGGAGGCGGCCTCCAGCCCGAGCGCTCCGGAGCCGGCGTACAGGTCGAGCACATGGGCGCCCACGAGATTGCCGCGCTGGGACTCGAGCGCGGAGAAGAGCGCCTCGCGGACCCGGTCGGAGGTGGGGCGGGTCTTGTCACCGGCCGGCGTACGCAACCGGCGCCCGCCGGCGCTGCCGCCGATGATGCGGGTCATGTCTCGTCCCGGCTGTTCATGTCTTGTCCAGGCTGTTCATGTCTTGTCCAGATAGTCGGCGGCCTCGGAGCCCTCGAGCCGGCTGACCGCGGCCTCGAGATCGGGATAGGAGAGCAGATCGAGCTCCTCGGCGATCAGCGCGTTGGCGGCGGCCCGGGCCTCCTCGATCACGTCCTCGTCGTGCAGCACCGAGAGCAGCTTGAGGGTGCGCTGGCTGCCGCTCTGGCGGGCGCCGAGCACATCGCCCTCGCGGCGCTGCTCGAGGTCGATGCGGGACAGCTCGAAGCCGTCACGAGTCCCGGCGACGGCCTCGAGACGCTCCATGCTGGCGGTGGCTGGGCCCGCCTCGCTGACCAGCAGGCACAGACCCGGGAGTCCGCCGCGACCGATGCGTCCGCGGAGCTGGTGCAGCTGCGATACGCCGAAGCGGTCCGCATCGAGGATCACCATCACCGAGGCATTGGGTACGTCGACACCGACCTCGATCACCGTCGTGGAGACGAGTACGTCGATCTCGCCCGCGGCGAAGGCACGCATGGTGGCGTCCTTGTCGTCCGGCGTCATGCGTCCGTGCAGCGCGCTGATCCGCAGGCCGGCCAGCGGACCGTCGGCCAGCTCGGGGACCAGGTCCTCGACCGCCCTGAGCACGGGACCCTCGGCGGGCGGTGGCTCGTCACCGATCCGGGCGCAGACGACATAGGCCTGACGGCCGAGGGCGACCTCCTCGCGGATCCGCTCCCAGGCACGACCGAGCCAGGCCGGCTGCAGCTGGGTGGGGATCACATTGGTCTGCACCGGGGCACGCCCGGCGGGGAGCTCGCGCAGGGTCGAGGTGTCGAGGTCGCCGAAGACGGTCATCGCGATCGTCCGCGGGATCGGCGTCGCGGTCATCACCAGCACGTGCGGAGGCGTCACCGACTTCGCCGAGAGGGCGGCCCGCTGCTCGACACCGAAGCGGTGCTGCTCGTCGACCACCACGAGGCCGAGCTCGGCGAACTGGACCTTCTCCTCGAGCAGCGCATGCGTGCCGATCACGATGCCGGCTTCGCCCGAGGCCGCTTCGAGCATCGCCTGGCGTCGCGCCGGCGTACCCATGGAACCGGTGAGCAGGGCCACCCGGGTCGCCTGGTCGGCGGCGTGGATCGTGCCCGCCTCGGCGAGATCGCCGAGCATCGCGGTGATCGAGCGGTGGTGCTGCTGGGCGAGCACCTCGGTCGGGGCCAGCAGGGCCGCCTGGCCGCCCGCGTCGACCACCTGGAGCATCGCGCGCAGCGCCACGAGCGTCTTGCCGGAGCCGACCTCACCCTGCAGGAGCCGGTGCATCTGGTGGGTGGCTGCGAGGTCCGCGGAGATCTCCTCGCCCACCGATCGCTGACCGGCGGTCAGCTCGAAGGGCAGACGCGCGTCGAAGGCATCCAGCAGGCCGCCGCTCGTCGCCGGACGGGCGTTCGCGACCACGCCGCGCAACTGCGCCCGGCGCCGGGCCAGCACCGCCTGCGTCAGGAAGGCCTCGTCGAACTTCAGTCGCTTGCGCGCGGCGCCCAGCTGCTTGCGGTCATCGGGCCGGTGGATCCAGCGATAGGCGAGCTCGGCGCTGATCAGGTCGCGCTCCTCCCGCACCGACTCGGGGAGGATGTCCGGAACGCGATCGATGACGGCGAGCGCGAAGGCGATCGTCTCCTCGAGGTTCCAGGTGGTGATCTTGCCGATCTGGGGATAGATCGGGATCAGGTCGGGCATCGCCGACTGCACGTGCCCCGCATCCTCGTCCCACATGCGCGAGTCGGGATTGGTGAGCTGCCAGACATTGCGGAAGAGCTTGAGCCGCCCGGAGAACATGCCGGTGCGGCCGACCGCTAGCTGGTTGTCCCGGCGCCACTCGGCGGTCTTCTGGTTCTTGTCGAAATAGGTGAGCGTCAGGTCGCCGCCCTCGGCGTGCACGACCACTTCCAGCCGGTACGCCGTCCGCCCGGTCCGCTTGTCCCGGTAGGTGTAGGAATTGGTGCGCCTCACCTCCCCGACCAGGCTGAGCATGTCCCCCTCGACGAGCTGGCCGAGCTCGCTGAGGCTGCCCTTGGCGACGTAGGCCCGCGGATAGTGCCCGAGGAGATCGCCGACCGTGTGCATGTCGGCCTTCTTCTCGATGTCGGCGACGTGCTTGCCGCCGTCCTTGCCCGCAATGGCGTTCAGCGGCGTGTTCCAGCCGATGCCCGAAAAGCTCATCGGCCCGCCTACTCGACCGCGACCAGCAGCGGATAGCGCTCCTGGCCGCCCTAGTAGCTGAGCACGTCGATGCCGGGGAAGGCCTCGGTGACCCACGCCTCGCAGCGGTCGGCGAGGTCGGTGTCGGCACCCTGGCCTGCGACGACGGTGACCAGTTCACCACCACCGGCCAGCAGGCGCCCGAGCACGTCGACGGCGACCGCGAAGGGGTCGTGCCCGATGACCGCGAAGTCGCCCTGGACCACGCCGAGCCAGTCGCCGGGCTCACAGGGACCAGCGGAGGTCATCGCCTGGCGGGCCGCGACCGTGATGGCGCCGTGGCGGGTGCCGCGCGCGGCCGAGGTCATCGCGACCACATCGGCGTCGAGGGGGCGGTCGGGCTCGTGGCAGGCGAGCGCGGCCAGGCCCTGCACCTGCGCCCGCGTCGGCACCACGACCACGTGGATCTCGCCGGACTCCTCGGCGGCCCGGGCGGCGGCCTCGGCGACGTTGACGGAGTCGGGATCGGTGGGCAGCACGGCCCCCTCGGCGGCACCGCTGGCCTCGACCGCGGCGAGGATCTCGCCCGCGCTCGGGCGGTGGCCGGGGCCGCCCGGAATCACCCGGGCGCCGGCCTCGGCGAAGAGCGCGGCGAGTCCGTCACCGGCGGCGACGGCGACCACCGCGCGGCCCGTCGTACGGCGGCTCTCGCGGGCCGCCTGGGCCCGCTCGATCTGCTCGACGAAGTGGGTCACCCGGATCCGCCGCGGCCGGCCCGCGTCGAGACCCGCCTCGATCGCGGAGCCGACGTCGTCGGTGTGGACGTGCACATTCCAGAGGCCCTCGGCGCCCACGACGACCACCGAATCGCCCAACTCGCCGAGCCGGGTGCGGAGCGCGGCCGCCTCGTCGTCCTCGCCGTCGAGGAGGTACATCACCTCGTACGCCGGGCCGCCCTCGGTGAGATCGCCGGTCGGCACGACCGCGGGCAGCACCGGTGCCTTCGCGGGCCGGCGCGCGGTCGGCGCCTCGCGTCCGGTGAGCGCGGCCTCGGCCGCCTCGAGGACGATGCACAGGCCGAAGCCACCCGCATCGACCACGCCGGCGTCACGCAGGATCTGCAGCTGGTCCGGCGTACGCGCTAGGGCGGTGCGCGCCGCCGCGACCGCGACCTCCAGGACAGAGTCGAGGCTGCCACCGGCGCGCGCGGACGCCGTACCGGCATCGGCGGCGGCCCGCGCGACGGTGAGCATCGTCCCCTCGACCGGCTGCCCGACCGCGGCATAGGCCGCATCCGCCGCCATCGCCAGGCCGCCCGCGAAGGTCACTGCCGGAGCCTCCGCCGGATCCGCCTGCGCGATCCGGCGCAGCAGCGCGCCGATCAACTGGCTCAGGATCACGCCGGAGTTGCCACGGGCGGCCATCAGCGCGGCCCGGGAATACGCGGTCAGCGCCTCGGCGAAGTCGACCTCGGCGCTCGCCTTGTGCAGCGCCCGCAGCTCGTCGCGGGCCGCCTCGACGGTCAGGAACATGTTGGTACCGGTGTCGCCGTCGGGCACCGGATAGACGTTGAGCGCATCGATCTCGGCCCGGCTCGCGGACAGCGCGGAGGTGACCACCTCGGCGAAGCGCACCAGTGCCTCGGCATCGAGGGTCGCGACCGGCTCCATGAACGGTCACGGTAGTGGTAGTCACCCACGATTTCGTCGATGGGCCCCTGCTGGTTTATCCTTGTGCGGTTGCCCGAGCAGCGCCGGTCAGGCGCGGCATCCCGGGCCCGCAATCTTTTGTTCAGCATCAACCTCTAGGAGTCACGGTGGCTGCCGTCTGCGACATCTGCGCGAAGAAGCCCGGCTTCGGCAACAACCGGCCGTGGTCGCGCAAGATCACCAAGCGTCGTTTCAACCCCAACATCCAGCGCGTGCGCGCCACGGTGAACGGGACCCCGAAGCGCCTCAACGTGTGCACCGGCTGCCTCAAGGCCGGCAAGGTCACCCGCTGACCCTCGTCTCCTGACGCTGTGTCGTCAGGTTCGGGTCTTCCGGCGTCGTCGCCCTCGGGCGGCGGCGCCCTTTTGCATGCCCTGACGCACCCTCAGACGGCGAAGTGGTCGTGGCCGGCGCTGCCCTCGTACGCCGCCCCGTCCACTGTCACTCCCTCCCCGGCGCTCACCGTGCCGATCCGGCGGAAGCCGTCCGGAAGCTCCGTGCCCGACGGGAAGGTGGCCGCGAAGGCGTGATCCTCGCCACCGGCCAGCACGAAGCTCATCGGGTCGACTCCGAGCGCGGCGCCCACCGCATGCATCGGTTCGGCGACCTCGAGACTCGAGCTCTCGACATCGACCGCCACCCCGGAAGCGCCGGCGATGTGCCCCAGATCGGCGAGCAGGCCGTCCGAGACATCGATCATCGAGGTCGCACCGGCCAAGCCCGCCGCGACACCGGCGGCGTACGGCGGCTCCGGGCGGCGGAAGGCCTCCACGAGCACCCGCGGGCTGCGGAAGCCCCGCTTCAGGATGGCCAGACCCGCAGCCGACCAGCCGAGCCGGCCGGCGACCGCGAGGACATCACCCGGGTGCGCCCCGTCGCGGCGTACCGGCGCGGTGGCGCACTCCCCCAGCACGGTCACCGAGATCGCGATCAGGTCGCCGGAGGTCAGATCGCCGCCGACGATGCTGGCGCCGACCAGGTCGGCCTCGTCCGCGAAGCCCTGGGCCAGGTCGAGCAGCCATTGCACCGGCAGTTCGGGCGGGACGGCCACGCCGATGGTCAGGCCGGTCGTCGTGCCCCCCATCGCGCTGATGTCCGCGAGATTCTGGGCGACCGCGCGGCGGCCGATGTCGTAGGCGGGCGACCATTCCCGCCGGAAGTGCCGGTTCTCGATGAGCAGATCGGTCGAGACGACCACGTGCCCCTTCGGCATCCGCACCAGCGCGGCATCGTCGCCGGGGCCCAGGAAGACCGCCGGCCCCTGCGGGAAGCGGCTCACGAGGGCGTCGATCAGGGCGAACTCGCCGACCTCGGCGAGCGTGCTTCCGGCAGCGAAAGGTGTGTCCACGGGCCCATCCCACACCAGCGACGGTGTCGGGGTCACGTCCGGGTGGGTAACATTCGCTTCGTCCAGTCCGGCACAGCGAGAGGGAGTCCACGATGGTGGTTCAGGCTTACATCCTCATCCAGACCGATGTCGGCAAGGCCGCCGAGGTCGCCGCCAAGATCACCGAGATCAAGGGCGTCATCGTCGCCGAGGACGTCACCGGTCCCTACGACGTCATCGTGCGCGCCGAGGCACGCAATGTCGATGAGCTCGGCAAGCTGGTCGTCGCGAAGGTGCAGACCCTCGAGGGCATCACCCGCACGCTGACGTGCCCCGTCGTCCACATCTGAGCCTCCTCCCCGCGCTCGCGGGGCTCGTCGTGCTGGCGGGATGCAGCTCGACTCCTCACATCTCCGCGTTCACCGTCGCGGCCGGGCAGCACCGGGCCTGCCGCACCCTGCTCGACGCACTGCCGTCGACGGTGGCCGGTCAGGCGAAGCGGAAGTCCACCGGCAGCCGGTACGCCGTCGTCTACGGCGACCCGGCGATCGTGATCCGCTGCGGAGTGGGCCGCCCCCCGGGCTTCGCGACCGCCCCCTGCATCACCCGCAACGGCATCGGGTGGTCGATCCCCCCCGACCAGACCGACGACCTGTCGGTCGACGTACGGATGACGCTCGCCTATCGCGCACCGCGCCTGCAGGCCGACGTACCGCACGGCTACCGGCCCAACGGGCCGAGTGAGGTGATGGCGGCGCTCGACGCGGCCATCCGCGCCCACACGAAGCGGCAGGGCCGCTGCCGCTAGCGGAGACCGGTGGACCGGTTGAGGGCCTGCTGGACCAGTCGATCGACGAGGGCGGGATAGCTCAGCCCGACGTGCTGCCAGAGCAGCGGGAACATCGAGGTCGAGGTGAAGCCGGGCATCGTCTCGACCTCGTTGACCAGCACCCGGCCGTCGGGCATCACGAAGAAGTCGACGCGGGCGAGGCCCTCGACGTCGAGGGCGCGGAAGGCGCGCACGGCCAGATCGCGAACCTGCGCGGCCAGCTCCTCGTCGAGCGCGGCGGGGATCCGATAGCTCTCCTCGAGGTACTTCGCCTCGAAGTCGTAGAAGGCGTGGTCGCCGTGCACGGTGATCTCGGCGATCGCGCTGGTCTCGGGTGCGGCGCCGTCCAGTCCCTGCAGGACGCCGATCTCGACCTCGCGAGCCCCCATCGCGGCCGCCTCGACGAGCACCTTGGGGTCGTGGACCAGGGCCTCCTCGACCGCCTTGTCGAGGTCGGCGAGGTCGTCCACGCGGGTGATGCCGAAGCTCGATCCCGCTCGCGCCGGCTTCACGAAGACCGGCAGGCCGAGCTCGTCCACCTGCGCCCGTACGCCGGCGGCGTCCCGGTTCCAGTCCCCCGGGCGGATCGTCACCCACGGAACGACCGGCAGACCGTTGGCGAGGAAGAGCTCCTTCATGAACTGCTTGTCCGTACCGACCGCGGAGGAGAGCACCCCGGCCCCGACGTACCGGATGCCGGCCAGCTCCAGCAGGCCCTGCAGGGTGCCGTCCTGGCCCCAGGGCCCGTGCATGACCGGGAAGACCACGTCGACCTGTCCGAGGGTCGTGGGCACGTCCCCGGGCGCGGACACGACGAGCTCATGGCCGGCCGTCAGCGCCACCTCCCGATCCCCTTCGACGCTCGGCAGCTCGCCACCGGCACCGAGCGCAAGCCGGCCGGGCTCGGCGGACTCGAGCACCCACCGGCCGTCGCGAGCGATGCCGATCGGAACGACGTCGTAGCGGTCGGGATCGAGCGCGGCGATCACGCTCCCCGCGGACACGCACGAGATCGAGTGCTCACTGGAGCGGCCGCCGAAGACGACGGCCACGCGGATCCGGTCGGTGCGCTTCACATTCATGGCGTGTCGACCCTACCGGTCGCGACCCGTCGGATCGGTCAGCCGATGGCGCGGGCGAGGTCCTCCCAGAGATCCTCGACATCCTCGATGCCGACCGCGAGCCGGACCAGGCCGTCGGGGATGGTGGCGGGCTCCACCCGCCAGCGACGACGGCGCTCGAGGGTCGACTCGACGCCGCCGAGCGAGGTCGCCCACGCCCAGATCTTCACCTTGCGCTGCAGCGCGTCGGCAACGGCCGGATCGGCGAAGACCGGCGCCACGATCGCGCCGAAGCCCGGATAGCGGACCTCCGCGACGGCCGGGTGCTCGGCGAGGCGCCGGGCCAGCTCGGCGGCATTGGACTCGGCGCGCTCCAGGCGGATCGGCAGCGTCCTGATGCCGCGCAGGGTCAGCCAGGCCTCGAAGGGCCCGGGGATGGCGCCGTACAGGTCGCGACGACCCTTGAGTACGCCGTACAGCTCCTCGCTGGTCTCCGCGACGACGATGGCGCCCATCTGGACGTCCGAGTGGCCGGCGAGGTACTTCGTCGCCGAGTGGACGACGATGTCGGCGCCGAGCTCGAGCGGCTTCTGGCGCAGCGGCGTCGCGAAGGTGTTGTCGACCACCACGTGCGCGCCGGCCTCCTTGGCGGCGGCGATGATCCGGGGCAGGTCGACGACCTCGAGCGCCGGGTTGGTGGGCGACTCCAGCCAGACCAGTGCGGCGTCGTCGCACGCCGCGATCACGGCGTCGACATCGGTGATGTCGACGATCCGGGTGCGCAGCCGCTCCCGCGACTCGAGGTCGGCGAGCTGGCTGATGCTGCCGTTGTAGGCATGACGCGGCGCGACCACGACGCCGTCCGCGGCAACGAGGTCGAAGACCGTGGAAACGGCAGCGAGGCCGCTGGCGAAGCTCAGGCAGCGGCCACCCTCGAGCGCGCCGATGGCGTCCTCCAGCGCGGTCCAGGTCGGGTTGCCGTAGCGGCCGTACTCCACGTCACCACCGGCGACGTACGTCGCAGCCATGGTGATCGGTTCGTTCAGCGGCGCATCCGGGCGTCGTTCGGGTCGACCTGCGTGGACGGCGAGGGTGTCGGTGCGCATCAGTCCCTTTCTGCCTTCGTATCCCTGTTGATGAAGGACTCCATCATCTGCTGGGTGGTGATCTCGCCACGGATGACGGCGTCGACGTGCTCGACGATCGGCGCGTCGACGCCGACCGTACGGGCCAGCTGCAACAGCGAGGCGCACGACTTGGCGCCCTCCGCGACCTGTCGGGTGGACGCCACGATCTCGTCGGTCGACATGCCCTGGCCGAGCTTCTCTCCGAAGGTGCGATTGCGGGAGAGCGGCGAGGAACAGGTCGCGACGAGGTCACCCAGGCCGGCCAGGCCCATCAGCGTCATCGGGTCCGCACCCTGGGCCATCGCCAACCGCGCGGTCTCGGCGAGACCCCGGGTGATCAGCGATGCCGTCGTGTTGTCGCCGAAGCCCAGGCCGACGGCCATGCCGACACACAGCGCGACGACATTCTTGTAAGCACCGCCGACCTCACAGCCCACGACGTCCGTGGAGCGATAGGGCCGGAATGCCCTGGTGTGGCAGAGCTCCTGCAGTCGGCGGGCGACATCTTCGTCGGCGCAGGCGACGACGCTCGCGGCCGGTTCGCGGTGCGCGATCGGCTTCGCCAGGTTGGGGCCGCTGATCACACCGATCCGATCGGGCCCGGCTCCGGTGATCTCGGCGATCACCTCGGACATCCGCTTGACCGTGCCGAGCTCGACGCCCTTCATCAGCGAGACGTAGATCGCCTCCGGCGGCATCACCGGCATCCACTCGGTGAGGTTGGCGCGCAGCGTCTGCGAGGGCACCGCGAGTACGACGACCTCCGCGCCGGCTGCCGCCTCGGCCGGGTCGTGGGTCGCGTGCACCGTCTCCGGGAGCACGACGCCCGGCAGGTATTCGGTGTTCTCGTGGAGGTTGTTGATCACCTCGCACACCTCAGGGCGACGTCCCCACAAGGCCACCTCGTTGCCGGCGTCGGCCAGGACCAGCGAGAACGCGGTACCCCAGGAGCCGGCGCCGAAGACCGCGACCTTGGTCACTTGTCCCCCTCCTCGCGATGGAAATTGCCGATCTCGCTGACACCTGACGACTTCGGATCGAAGCGTTCGGCCGGCGCCTCTTCACCACGCAGATCCTCGACCAGCGCCGTGATCGCGGCCATGATCCGGTCGGTCGCGGCGTGCAGCACCTCGGCCGTGAGGGGCTGACCTTCGAAGTCAGTGAGGTCGACCGGCGGACCGGCCTTGTAGTGCGCCGTGTGCCGCGGACGGACGCTCGGCTTCTTGCTGTAGGCCGGCAGGATCTCCTGCGCGCCCCACTGCCCCACCGGGATGACGGGGCAACCGGTGGTGAGGGCGATCCGGGCGGCACCGGTCTTGCCGCGCATGGGCCAGCCGGCCGGGTCGCGCGTGATCGAACCCTCGACGTACACACCGAGACAGGCGCCGCCGTTGACCGCGTCGACGGCGGCGGAGAACGAGTCCGCGGCACCCGTGGACATCCGCGCCACCGGGATCTGGCGAGCATTGTCGAGGATGCTGCGCAGCACCGGCACCTTCCAGAGGCCGTCCTTGGCCATGAAGCGCACCAGTCGTCCGTGGTTGTAGAGGAAGTGCGCGAGCGTCAGCGGATCCAGCTGCGAGATGTGATTGACGGCGATGACGCAGCCGCCCGCTGCCGGGATGTTCTCCCCGCCCTGCCAGTCTCTCTTGCTCGTAGCGAGAAGCGTCGGCTTCACGATCGCGACGGCCACGCTGAATGCCCAGCCACGCTTCTCCTGAAGCTTGCGGACCATGGCCACGCCGGCAACCTCCACCTCGAACGTCGACAATTGCAGACGAGACTACTGGTGCCCGGCCTCCGAGTGCGGCATGACCGGCTGCAAGGATCGTCACGATGACCACACGCTTCTCCCTGATGATCCCGATGAAGCCGTGGCACCTGGCGAAGTCACGCCTCGAAGGTGCCGCGGGCATCGCACCCGACCTCGCTCGCGCCTTCGCCCTCGATGCGATCGCGGCCGCTGCCGCCTGTCCGTTCGTCGACGGCATCCACGTCATCACCGACCAGCCGGACTTCGCTCTTCCCGGTGTCGCCGTGCTGCCCGACGAGGGCGGCGGCGACCTCAATGCGGCGATTCGCGCGGGCGAGATCCGGGTGCGACGCAGCCGTCCCGGGCTTCCGATCGCGACGATGTGCGCCGACCTGCCGAGCCTTCGCGCCGAGGATCTCGGCGAGGCCCTCCGCTCGGCGACCGCGGGTCCGGTACGTCGCTACGTCGCCGACGCCGCCGGCACGGGGACCACCCTGCTGATCGCACGCGAGGGTGCGCTCGGTCCTCGCTTCGGGCCGGATTCCTCGCGCCTGCACAGGCAATCCGGCGCCGTCGATGTCGAGTCGGCGGTGGTCACCCTGCGCCGGGACGTCGACACCGCCGAGGATCTCGCCGACGCACGCGGCCTCGGAGTCGGCGTACACACGCAGGAGCTCCTCCGCGGTTGAGGAACGCGAAAGGGCCGCAGTGACGATGTCACCGCGGCCCTTTCCGTTTTCAGCTGGGCGCTCAGGCCTTCTTCGCGGCCTTCTTGGCCGGAGCCTTCTTGGCCGGAGCCTTCTTGGCCGGAGCCTTCTTGGCCGGAGCCT